>CALDTD010000296.1 GCA_937924345.1 uncultured Flavobacteriales bacterium
TAAACAATGGGAAGAAGGCTTTTTAGATTCAAAAATAATATCAGTACCTAAAACCGCAGCTAAAGTTATACTAGATTATGAGATGGATAGTCCTGAACTAGACAGAACAAATGATATCATTAAAACTAAGGGACTTTTTAAGAAAAGTAAGCCTTTAAAACTAAAATTATTGGGAAGTATAGAAAATAGGAATTATAACACTATTAACTTTTTACCTGTTTTAGGTTGGAATGAAGCTGATAAGGGAATGCTTGGAATATCTTTTTATAACACAACTTTCCCTGAGAAAAAACTTGACTGGCTTGCTATGCCATTATTTTCTTTTGGTCAAAAAAACTTAACAGGGCTCGGACATATCAAATACAATTGGTATCCTTCCAAAGTATTTAGAAAAGTTGATTTTGGTTTATTGCATAAATCATTCTCATACGATTTACCAGTGAGCGGAAACATAAAGTGGTATAAATCTTCTTTTGCTCTAAATGCTGAACTTTACAATAAAAAACTACGAACCTCGCCCAAACAAAACTTTCATTTGGCTGCCATAAACGTTTCACAAATTGCAGAAAATGGATTTGTTCTTAAGTCTAATTATTTAAACTTCAAGTACGCTCTAACCTCTAAACAAATCTTAAAGCCTAGTAGTTTGTTAATCGATTACATATATGGTACAGATAATTTTAATCAGCAAGTAAGTACAGTCTCTATTACTGCAAAAAAACGTTTTAATTACAACCTAGATCTTGATGGTATAGAGTTTCGTCTATTTGGAGGAAAGTCTTTAATAGAAAGTACCAACTCTAAGTACAATTGGAGAATGAGCGGACAAACTGGACTGTATGATTATTTGTTTAATAATACTTTTTTAGGCCGCTCAGCGCAACATCCAAATTTTTTGCATCAACAGTTAGACGATTCGCACGGAGGGTTTAAAACATACACTAATACAGGGAGTAGCAACAGTTGGTTAGTTACATTAAATACAAAAATTGATATACCTAGAGTTCCTTTTGGGCTTTTTGCAGATATTGGTTATTATCCATTTATTCAAAACAATCAAGGTGTAATAACAAATAAAATTGGTAACAACTTCGATTTTGGTCTTTGGATTCCGATCAAAAAAGATATTGTAGAGTTTTATGTTCCGCTAGTTTTTTCTCAAAACATAAAAAATGAATTAGAGTTTAACAATATCAATTTTTGGCAACGTATTACTTTCGTTATAAATTTCAACTCAATGAATCCATTTAAGATCGTTAGTAATATTAAGCCATAAAAAAATGAGTAAAGCTCAAACAAAGTAATAAGGACCAAAGGATTGTTCTCATCCAATTTTTATTAACCAAACTTTCTAGAGTTGTTTTTGTAGTATTTCCATTAATTATCTTTGAATGTAGTGGAATAAATATTAAAAATGTAAGTCCCCACAAGACAAAAACTATAAATATATTAATACCGTTTAGAAAAGTTATTTCTTTTAAACAACTATAAGAATGACAACCTAGTTGACCTAACATTAAAGGCAATACAATAATTGTAAAACGCTTGGTATAGATATTATGCCATTGCAATAAATTTTGACTACAAAAATGTAAGAAACTCGGATAAATTATTAGTTGTACTATCCAAATAAGGACAAACATTCCAAAATCGAATAAAAGAGTAAAGAAGCTAACCGACATATTTATGTTTTTTGTACTTTTATTTTCGAGCTAAATTTAACTAAAAAAGTTAGGTTTAAAATAAATCTATAATGAAAGTAAAA
The DNA here is from genome assembly GCA_937924345.1 of uncultured Flavobacteriales bacterium. GTDB lineage: Bacteria > Bacteroidota > Bacteroidia > Flavobacteriales_D > Parvicellaceae > S010-51. The sequence goes on from CALDTD010000296.1 coordinate 1,766, forward strand.
ATGCCAACCGTACATATTATTGGAGGAGGAATAAGTGGATTAATTGCAGCAATTAACCTAGAAAAAGAGGGACTTTCGCCTATAATAATAGAAGCTACTGAAAGAGTTGGAGGACGATTAAAAACCGACATTATAGACAATTATCAATTAGATAGAGGTTTTCAAGTTTTATTAACTGCATACCCAGCTGCAAAGAAGTATTTAGACCTAGAAGCGTTAGAATTACAGAAATTGTTACCTGGAGCAAGCATTTTTAAAGATCAAAAACAAAAATTGATTGGAGACCCTCTTCGAGATTTTAGCTTATTATTTCCTACTCTTTTTTCTGGAATTGGAACTTTACAAGATAAGTTTAAGGTTCTTAAATTAAATACTAAATTAAAACATAAAAGTATTTCAGAAATATTTGATTCAGAAGAACTAACCACACTTAATTACTTGAAAAATTTTGGTTTCTCTAATTCAATAATTAATGAATTCTTCCGTCCCTTTTTTAGTGGTATTTTTCTTGAAGACAAATTAGAAACTTCATCTAGAATGTTTGAATTTATTTATAAAATGTTTGGCAAAGGTTTAGCAACTATTCCAAAAACTGGTATAGAAGCTATTCCAAAACAATTAAAAGCTAAACTAACTAAATCTACTTTCTTATTTAATACTAAAGTAAAAACTATAAGTGGAAACGAAATATCTTTAGAAAACGGAGAAAAGATAGAGAGTGATTATATTATAATTGCAACTGCCTCAGATCAATTATTATCTACAAATAAAGTAAAACCAACATTATGGAAGTCTTGTGATAATTTATATTTTGAGTGTGAAAAACGTAATATTGAAAAACCTTTAATCGGATTAAGTTCTTCTAAAGCGTCATTAATTAATAATCTCTTTTACCCTTCAAGCATAGAAACAAAAACTAGTGGAAAAAATGAATTACTTTCTGTTACGGTTGTAAATAGACAAAATCTTTCTGATGAAGGACTGATTCAACGGGTAACCAAAGAACTAGAAGAAGATTTTAAAATCAAAGCTAAGAGGCTTTTAACACATTACAAAATACCGCTTGCATTACCCAACTTAACTACATTAAAGTACGAAACTACAGCTAGAAAAACTAAAATATCGAAACACATTTATTTAGCAGGAGACACATTACTAAATGGATCTTTAAATGCAGCAATTTTATCTGGAGAAAATGTTGTAAGCGATGTAATTCATAATATAAAACAAAACTAATTTTGAAATTAGCAGCCATAGATATCGGTTCAAATGCAGTAAGACTTCTTATTGTTGAAGCAGTAATAATTGAAGGAGGAGAAAACTTCTTTAGAAAAATATCCCTCACACGTGTACCAATTCGATTGGGGGAAGATGTTTTTGATAGCGAGAAAGTGACTAAAGACAAAGTTGGTCGGTTGATAAAGACAATGAAAGCATTTAAACATTTAATGGATGTAAATGATGTTAAACATTACAGAGCTTGTGCAACTTCTGCTATGCGAGAAGCAAAAAATGGGAAAGCGATTAAAAAGTTAATCAAAAGAAAGGCAAATATCAAATTAGAAATAATTGATGGGACAAAAGAAGCTGCTTTAATCTTCGAACATTTTAAACAGGTAGATTTACCTAAAGATAAACTTTTTCTATATATTGATGTAGGCGGTGGTAGTACCGAAGTTAGCTTAATTAAAAACAAAGAAAAAGTTAAATCAAAATCCTTTAAACTGGGAACAGTTAGATTACTAAAAGGTAAAGTAAACCCAAACCTTTGGGATGATTTAAGAATTTGGCTTGAGGCTCTCCCTATAGGAAACGAAAAAGTTATCGGTATTGGAACAGGTGGTAATATAAATAGAATTTTTAAAGAAAGTAACAAACGCTTTGGTGAACAAATTTCTATTTATGAAATCGAAACGATTTTAAAACATATCCAAAGCTACAGTTACGAAGATAGGATTAATAAACTACGCTTAAAACCCGATAGAGCGGATGTAATTATACCAGCTGGAAAAATCTACACAACTATCTTAAACACCTTGAATATTGAAGAAGTTATAGTTCCTAAAGTTGGACTTGCAGATGGTGTTATATTTAACCTATACCAGAACTTTGTTGAGAAAAGTCTTTAATTTTTTGTTAAAGAGATTTAAAAAATCTAATTTCACTAAACTCAACTAGCAATTAATTCTTAAAATTCTCAACTATGAAGAAAATTTTACTTTATTCTTTTATCCTATTTTCAAGTTATGTTTTTGGCCAAAATATTGGAATTAATCAAAATTCGCCTACTAACTCGTTACATATTTCACCAATAAATATTGGAGATGATCCACTGAGAATTGATAACATGCAATCTTACATCGCTGGAGATACTACCCTAATGATTATTGACAATACAACAGGAATTGTTAGATATGTTGCAAAAAGTGACCTTGGCGGAATGCTTGGGGATATTCTATTTCAAAATAGTACATTTACTGATAGCCTTAACACTTATGTATCAAATAATAGTACAGGAGGATCTGACACTGATATTGACAGTGCAAGAGTTGTAGGAAATACACTTCAAATTTTTGAAAATGGAACGATGGTTACTGCAGATTTAACCAATGTAACCGGAACTTCATATACGGCTGGTTCAGGAATAGGAATTTCTACCGGAAATGTAATTTCGAATACAGCACCAGATCAAACAGTCTCAATTACAGGTACTGGGGGAGCAACTGTTACAGGAACTTACCCAAACTTTTCTATAGCAACACCAACTAATCAAACCTTAGGCTCTAATGCAACTCAAATTACGTTAACAAATGGAGGAAATGTTCCTTTTAGTACAATTAATGCTAATGATTGGCATACAAATGGAAATACTGGAACAAATCCTTCAACCAACTTTTTAGGTACTACAAATAATGTAGACATGGTTTTGAGAACCAACAATCTAGAGAGAATGAGAATATCATCAGGAGGTGCAGTTATGACTGGAACAACAACAGCATCAGCAAGATTCACCTCAGCTAATGCAGGAACTGCAACCGCAATTGTTGGTGTTTCAACTGGTGGAACAGGAATAATTGGCGAAGGGAATGGAGCAATGGCTGGTGGAGTAACAGGTGCAAATACAGATGCAGCAGGAACAGGCATAGTTGGAGCTGGTAATAACACAACCCCAATTGTTTTTGTAGGCGGTACTGGAGGAGCTTTTACAGGTAATGATGGCTCCTATTCTAAAGGTGAATCCACTACTGGAACAGGTGTTATAGGACTTGGAAATAATGTTCCAATTGCAAATACTTTAACCTCTGGATCCGGAGGGGCTTTTACTGGAAATGATGGAGTTTATGGAAAATCTGTAGACGTAACTTCAGGAACTGGTATTATAGGTGTTGGAAACAATATAATTACTTTTACATCTTTCACAGGAGGAGGAGGAGGAGCATTTACGGGAACTCAAAATGGGATTATTGGTTCTGCTACAAATACTTCAGGAACTAGTATAGGTGTGCTTGGAATTGGATCTCAATGGGGCTTATTTGCAAATGGAAACTCTGGCGCAAGCGGAACAAAATCATTTATGATAGATCATCCACTCGACCCTGCCAATAAACTTCTTAAACATTATAGTATGGAATCTCCGGAGGTATTAAATTTTTACAGAGGTAACATCATTTTAGATAATAATGGGAATGGTATTGTTCAACTACCTAACTATTTTAAAGCAATAAACATTAATTATAGTTACACATTAACACCAATTGGAGCTCAAGCAAACACTTATATTTTAGAAGAAGTTAATGAACGTGGACAGTTTAAAATCTCTGGTGGTAACGCAAATCAAAAAGTGTCTTGGTCTATTTATGCTGAAAGAAATGATCCATCTGTAAATTTAAACGACTTTAGTAAAGCTGTAGAACTAAACAAACCACAAAATAAAATCGGAAAATACCTGAACCCTAAGGCTTACGGAAAGACACAAAAAGATTCTTATTTTGGAAAACTTAACAACAGAAATAAAGAAACAAAATCAATTGAAGCACCAATCAATAACAGTCTGCCAAAAGACATTGAATAAATATATATTATTTTGACAAAGAGCATTTGTAATAAGAATTATCGCTTTTTGATTATAATAACTTAAGAACATTATTCTTTCTACTCCTTAGTCCTGCTGATTCTTCGGTATTGAGATCTTGTAGAACCAACTTTAGTTCGTCTTTTAATTCTTTATAATGTTTACTAATACGATATAAAGCTCCAATAGAAAAAGCTTTTACTGCAACGGTCTCTTTTGGGTCTTTTATTAATTGGTAGCAACGGTCTAAAACCAAACCTTGAAACTCTTCTGGCAAATCATAATCTTGGAAAAACCTGATGATAACTCTTTTTGATGCTACTTTTGTTTCCTTATTTAATAATACGTTTACAAAAGACCGAATGTACTTATCTAAATACTGCGGCACCTCATCAGTTAAAATAGTTAATACCATTGCAGAACGCTGAGAAACTCTGTATTCATCACTTAAAAAACAATCAATAAATTCTGAGAACCTATTATAATCAGATTTAATATAATCTGCTATTAACCTAGCATTTTTTTTACTATGCTCAACTAATAATTGTTCCTTAATATTCATCTTTACTTTTCGAAAAGCATTATACTTTCGATATGTGCTGTATGTGGAAACTGATCGACCAAGGAAACTTTTTGAAGCTGGTAACCTTCGGCTTTTAATTCTATAGCATCTCTAGCTTGTGTTCCAGGATTACAACTAACGTAAACGATTCTTTTAGCTCCAAGATTCATTACTTTTCTTAACGTTTTAGGTGCTATTCCACCTCGAGGGGGATCCAAAACTATTGTTCCAATTTTCCCAACATATTGAGGGTACTCAACTAGAAACTTTCCAACATCTGCTGGGTAAAAATCTACCCCTTCTATTTTATTTAATGCGGCATTACGTTTAGCATTTTCAATGGCAGAAGGAATTATATCAACACCAATAATTTTTGCATTATTTGTTTTAGAAGCTAAAATTTGACCAATAGTTCCTGTACCGCAAAACAAATCCATTACCACAGTATTATCAACTGCTTCTTTATTTTCTAACGCATAATCGATAACTTTTGTGT
>CALDTD010000297.1 GCA_937924345.1 uncultured Flavobacteriales bacterium
GAAAACCATTTGATGTTGAGAGAGATGGATTAAAAATTTATACTACTATTGATATACAAATGCAAAAATATGCAGAAAATGCTGTGGAAGAATATATTGGTAAATCTTTACAAGCTTCGTTTTCTAAAAACGTAATAAAGACATCTAAAAATTACCCTTACGGAAATGAAGTTTCAAAGGCTAAGGTTGAAAAAAAACTTCAAAAAGCAATCGAGTCTTCTTCTCGTTATAAGCAAATGAAAAAGGGAGGGAAATCTGAAAAAGAAATTAAAAAAGTATTTAATACAGTCCGAAATATGCAAGTGTTTAACTGGACGCATAAAAACTATCGTAAATCAGTAAAGCTTTCACCATTAGATTCTATTAAATATTATAAGCAATTACTGAGAGTTGGAATGGTCTCAATTGATCCTAAAACTGGATTTGTTAAAGCATGGGTTGGTGGACCAAATTATGAGTCTTTTAAATACGACAATGTTTATCAGTCGAGAAGGCAAGTGGGATCAACAATAAAGCCTTTTGTTTACACCGCAGCTATTGAAGCCAGTAATGCGGGAGGTTCTGGCAATTTGTCAGCGTGTTCTACCTATCCAGATGTGAAATACTGTGTAGAAGTTCCTAATGGTTCAGCATCGAAATTATGGTGTCCAGGAGGTCAAAAAACTTATTCAGGTGTTGCAACGCCGCTTTACTTTGCATTGGCAAACTCTATGAATAACATAACTGCTAAATTAACAGAGAATCCGAATGTAATTCCGAGTGTAAATAAATATTTTGAAACAATGGGATTAAAAAATAATTCTTTCTCTGAGACACCTTCTTTGGCGTTGGGGGTTTGTGATATGTCTGTAATGGATATAACTTCTGCACATACTATTTTTTCTAATAATGGAGCGTATATTAAGCCTGTAGTAATTGCTAGAATAGAAGATAAGCACGGCAAAGTTATTTACGAGTCTAATATGGAGATTAAGCAAGTGGTTGACGAAAATACAGCTTTTGAAGTCCTTAGAATGATGAAGGGAGTTGCAGGTGTTTATAGACCGGCAGATAAGAAACTAGGAGGGACCGCAAGAAGAATAAGAGGGTCGAGTAGGTCTTATAAATTTGCTGGAATTATGGCAGGTAAAACTGGAACAACGCAAAACAATGCTGATGGCTGGTTTATAGGTCATACACCTGATTTAGTTACTGGCGTTTGGGTTGGTTGCGAAGAGCCTAGTATTCACTTTTCTGTAGATAGAGAAGGAGGTAGTTTGGGGCAGGGAGCAAACACTGCTTTACCAATTTGGGGGTATTATATGAAGTGGATTTATAGAAACAAAACTTTAAAAATAAATAAAGGGGATTTTGCTCCTCCAAAAAACCAAACTAAAACGACTATTAAGTGTGATAATGTAGGAAGTGATGTTTATAATCCTTTGAGCCTTTAATCGATAATCTTGTTTAGTTCTTTATTCCATCCATCAGAAAGTTTAGGAGCTATTTGATACCACCCAAAAAAGAAACTGTTTTTATTAATAACATGAAAAACTCTTCTGCTTCTACCTGCAATAAACTGAAGGATTTTTGGTTTTTCATTTTTTGAATGTACAGAAATGTAAATTGAAGCTCTTGGGCAGGCATGGAGGATGAAATTTACAAGACTTTAAAGCTTTTGTCATTAAATCTATATCAACTTCAATCTCTGTTTTTAAATCTGAATTAGCATCAGGACAATTGAATCCGTGAAAATATGCAGCAGTAATTTTCTTCTTATTGTCAGTACATGAGTTTAGTAAAAAAAGACTAATTGTGAATGAAATTATAAGTTTTGTCATTACTTATTTTTTATAACTCCCAATATGTCGCTCTTTTTTAGCATCATAAATATCGCTTATACGAACTAAAATCCCCGTTTCTTCCACTCCTCCAAATTCTTGGTTTATTGCAGTTCCAAAAGTTTTCATAGTAGAAGAAAGTTGCATGTACTGATTAATTAGAGGTGGGATGCTCTCTCCTTTTTCCTTTACGTACTTATTTAGTTCTTTTAACCCTTCTTTAAAATTTAATCCATTTAATATAGAAATAACTTCATTGCTTGTAAAGTCTTCAATAGGGTGAATTGGGGTAACTAAATTTTGTGAATCGGAGAAGTAGGTGTGCATAAAAGTTAAGACAGCGTTCCTAGCTTCAACATTATAATTTGTATACATAGTTACCTTGCCAAAAAAGTAATCGATATGTTTGTAGTCTACAGAAATAGCTCCCAATCCATCCCAAAGATTGTCCAAAGCAAAAAGTCCTCTTCTTGAGTTTTTTCCAACTTGAAACTCTGGTTGAATCCATGAGCGGCCTAATTCAATTGTTTTTGGTAAAAAACGAGTGGTAAACTCCTCAGAAAACTTAAAATAGTGTTGCGTAGAAAGTTCCGATTTAGAAAAGTCTTTCACTGTGTTGCAGTCAATAAAGCGATAGCCGCCAATAATTTCTTCATCTTCTGGTGAAAATACAATAAGTTGTTGATAGCAATTTTCGTTAGTGTCTTGTTCATCAATATCTACTGGAAAACCAGTTCCCCCTCCTGCAGAGGCAAACGTAAGTTCGCGAAGTCTCCCAATTTCTTGTAATGTATTTGGGGAATTATGAACATTAATAATGTAGATTTCATTCCCACCTTTATTGGTTTTGCGAACAAAAGTTTCGTCGTTTAATTCTTTGCGAATTAGCTTCTTATCAATAGGTGCAGCGATATAATCTAAGTTTGGTCTCATTGTAATATCAGTCTTTAAGCAAATAAACTTGTTCTTTCAGCCATTGGGCTATGTCGTAATTACTTTTAGTAGGGTCAAATGTGTTTGGATTTATTGGCTTTCCAATATTAATTGTAATTGTTGTGCCCTTTAGTTTAAACTGCTCGTTTACTAAGTAAAGCATTTCTATATTTGATTTAATACCAAATTTTTCACGTAAGTTAGATAGGTTATAAAAAAACTTAGACAGATTGCCATCTATATGAATTGGGATAATTGAGGTTTGATGCTCTTTAGATTTTAATACAAAAGTGCGCTTCCACTCTAGGTCTTTTATTTCTCCCTTTGTTTTTCTACTTACCAATCCAGCTGGGAATATAAAAACAGCCTTATCAGACGCAAACAATTTATTTATCTCGTTAAAAGATTCTTTAGAGCTTGTACCATGTTTATTTACTCCAACGAATAACCCTTTTAAGCTATCTAAATTTAATAAAATATCATTTACAATAAATCGTATATCTTTTCTTCTTTTAGAAAGGGCGTTTACGATAGCCATAGCATCCATACCTCCCAAAGAATGATTTGCGGCAAGTATGATGGGTCCTTCCTTTGGAATGTTTTCTAATCCATTGGCGACAATTTTGAGATTGAAACGGCTAACAATCTCATTGCAAAAGTCTTCGTTAAATAATTCTTTGTTTTCTTTTAAGATTTGATTTACATCTTCTTCATGAACAATTTTCTTTATATAGCGAATTAAAAAAGACGGTAGCCATTTATAAAGTTTTTCATTCTTGGTCTTTATGACCTTATCTATGTCTATAAACTTATCTTTTTCCATTATAGTGTAATCGCCAGTAAATAGCAAAACCAAAGATACAAAAAAAGCCTGCCTAAAAAAGCAAGCTATTTATTGGTTGATGAAAATATTTATCTTTCTTATCCAAAGTTTTTAAGTGCTAAAGACCAATCATATTCTCCGTATTTTAATTTATAGTCTTTTTCTTTCTCGTTTATGATCTCATACTTATGAAGCATTTCTTTTGCTCCTTTTTTTCCTCCAAAATCTCCTAAAAAGTATTGTATTAATGCAGATGAAGTTATGATCTCTTCTTTAGTGTCAATCTTAGTTTGGTTAGATAGGTAAGTACTGGCTACTTTATCAAAATCTTTATCTAATGTATGTTCACTGTATGTATACACTGGTGGACAATCTTTTGCTCCACAGTTTAAAATAAAATGAATTCGTTCATCTTTTTCTTCAACACGTAAATCTCTTTCTAACTCACCTGGAAAAAGTTTAGGTAAGTATCCTAAAGAAAGTTTCATTGTAGAGCTTCTTATAATACCGTGTTCAATTTTATCGAAACTAATAAGTTCTCCGCCAATGTTTACTTGTTCTTTTTTAAAGAATGCATTTCTGTCTTCAAATAATTCTGGATTTTCACCTAAAATATGTTGAATAAATCCATTGTATGTATTTACCCAAAAAGCTAATTTTTTAGTGTCTGTATCTAGTTCTTTACTTAGTTTTTCTAGATCTAATTTTTTATATCTCTCAATTAATTCTTTATGATCTTCTTCGCTTTTAATTCTGTTTAGTAGCTCTTGAGATAAATCTATCGATGATTTAATTTCATCAGTTGTCTCTTTTGGATTTACTTTCTTTTCTTCAACTTTATCAGCTTCTTTTTCTTCAGTTTCTTTCTTTTCACTGTCTTGATTACAACTGGTAACAAAAAATAGACTGACTGTTAATAAGGAATAAATGATTTTCATAATTGTTTTATTTTGAAAATATATACCCAATAAATAGTCCTTGTTTGTAAGTTTCTGTTAATTAGAGTGTTGTTTTTTTAGGGGTGTTGAAGTATG
>CALDTD010000298.1 GCA_937924345.1 uncultured Flavobacteriales bacterium
TATTGGTAGAGCCATTAACGGATGATGAATTAGCTTGTGTAGATCTAGAGAATGTTCCAGAAATGTTCAACTTTGAGACAAAGGTTATTTCCTCACGCAAAAATACTAAAGGCCTTATTAAAGTTAATGGTTTAAGAAAAAACAGTAATGGAAAAGTAGAGAAGTTGATTCGTTTTTCAGGAAGTATTAATTCTAAAGATGAAAGCTTTCATCTTAAAAATTATGTTTCTTCTTCCGTATTAAAGTCAGGTTCTGGAGATTGGTATAAAATAGGTTTAGTTAATGATGGGGTTTATAAAATTGATTTCAATTTTTTGAATAATATTGGGATTGATGTTGCTTCTGTAAATCCCAATGCAATAAATATTTATGGAAACGCAATAGGAATGTTGCCGGAAAGCAATAGTGCTTTTCGTTTTGATGATTTAGCTAAAAATTCTATTTACATAGAGGGGGACTTAGATGGTAAGTTTGATGCGAATGACTATATATTGTTTTATGCTAAAGGTCCTCATACTTGGAGTTCTAATAGCAACAGCTTTACACACGAAGTGCATCAATACTCCGATACAGCTTACTATTTTATTAATGTGAATACAAGTTCTTTAAATCCCAAGAGAGTCTCAGAGGTTCAACTTAGTAATGCTACAGCTACCAATATTATTGCAACTTTTAATGATTACGATTATATTGAAGATGAACGTTATAATTTAGGTAAGTCAGGTAGAGAGTGGTTTGGAGATATTTTTGATGTGCAAACATCTTTTAATTATAGTTTTAACTTTCCAAATTTAATTATTCAAGATTCTATTCAGCTGAGAACAAACACTGTAATTTCATCTACTGGAACATCACCATTTTACACTGTTTCAACGGGGAGTTCAACTTTTCAAACCCCCAATTTATTTAGCCCTTCTGGTAGTGGGCAATATAGCCCATTTGGACGTCAACAATTTAATACATTTAAACTAAGGCCTTCTTCAGAAAACGTTGTAATAAACTTAAGTTTAAATAAAGGTGGTATCCCTTCAACCCAAGGTTGGTTAGACTTTATAGAAGTGAATGCAAAACGACAATTGATTATGGCTGAGGCTCAGTTAGATTTTCGTTCTCTCGAAAGTGTAGGAGTTGGTAATGTAAGTGAGTTTAGAGTAGGGAACTCTTCTAGAATAGATTTTATTTGGGAGGTAACTGACCCTAGAAATATTAATTTAGTAAACTATTCTGACAATGGAAGTGTTGCTACCTTTAAAGTGAATACAGATTCATTAAGAACTTTTGTCGCATCCGATGGGTTATTGTTTAACACTCCTGATTTTTTTGGTAAAGTTGAGCCTCAAAATTTACATGGTTTAAGCTATGCGGATATGATTATTATTACTGCTCCAGAATTCTTAACTGCATCAAATGATTTAGCAGCTTTTCACCAAAGTGAAGGTTTAAGTGTACATGTTGTGACTACTAATCAAATTTTTAATGAATTTTCATCAGGAATGAGAGATGCTACAGCAATTAAATCTTTTTTAAGGATGTTTTACAAAAGAGCGGGATCTAATTCAAGTTTAATACCTAAGTATTGTTTGTTAATGGGGGATGGGTCTTATGATAATCGTAATATATTAAGTCATAACAAAAACTTTATTCCTACTTACGAATCTGTTGAAACACTTTCAAGAACAGCTTCCTTTACATCAGATGATTACTTTGCAATTTTAGCAGACAATGGAGCAATGAATAATTCCGATTTGTTAGATTTAGCAATAGGAAGATTGCCCGTTAAAACATTAAAAGAAGCAAATGAAATGGTCGATAAAATTATCCATTATAGTACCGTTGGTGCAAATACACCAGCTCTTGCACATTGTTCAAATGCTACCTCTCAGTCTGTATTAGCCGATTGGCGTAATATGACAATTAAAATGAGTGACGATGGAGATAATAATCATTATTTTAATGATATAGAGAATATGTATAATAAGTCACGTACACTTTATCCAGAGATTAACATATCGAAGATACATGCAGATGCTTATGTAGAGACTTCTACTGCTGGCGGTGAACGAAATTTAGATGCCGAAAGGGAGCTTAGACAGCAAGTTGAGAAAGGAGCTTTATTGGTAAATTATATTGGTCATGGCGGAGAAGTTGGATTAGGACACGAACGTTATTTGAATATTCCAACAATTTTAGGATGGACTAATTTAAATAGTCTTCCAATTTTTATGACTGCTACTTGTGAGTTTGCTCGTTTTGATGATCATGATAGAACTTCGGCTGGTGAATACGTGGTTTTAAACCCTAATGGAGGAGGAATAGGGCTTTTTACTACTACAAGATTAGTCTACTCAACAAGTAACGCTGCGTTAAATAGCTTTTTTTATGATACTGTTTTTGACAAGGTAAATAATAAAGCACCAAGATTAGGAGATATTTACACTGGAACTAAGAATAAATATGCAATGAATTTTGGTGATATAAATTATAGAAAGTTTGCTCTGCTTGGAGATCCTGCCGTTCGTTTAGCTTTACCAGAGAATAATATTGTTACTGATTCTATTAATGGAAAATCACTTAATATGGCGCTAGATACCATTAGTGCTCTAAGTAAAGTTCAAATTAAAGGTCATATTGAAAACAATTCGGGTCAAAAAATAGAGGACTTTAATGGCGTTGTGACAACAAAAATCTACGATAAAATTGCAAGCCTAAAAACACTTGGTAATAGTAATGATTCTTATGAAGCTGATTTCTCGGTGTTTAAAAATTTAATTTACAGAGGTAAAGCCACGGTAAGAAATGGAGAGTTTGAGTTTGAATTTGTGGTTCCTAAAGATATTTCTTTTCAATATGGAAACGGTAGAATTAGCTATTATGCAGAAAATGGAGTAACTGATGCAAATGGTTATACTGAGCAACCGATTGTTGGAGGGGTGAATAAAAATGCTGCTCAAGATGATGAGCCTCCAACTATTTCGTTGTTTATGAATAACGATAAGTTTGTTTCCGGTGGAATTACCGACGAAAACCCTTCCTTATATGCTGAGGTTTTTGATGAAAATGGAATTAATACTGTTGGAAACGGTATTGGTCATAACATTGAAGCTGTATTAGATAGAAACACTACAAACGCGATAATATTGAATGATTTTTATGAATCAGATTTAGATACTTATAAAAGTGGGAAAATTACTTATCCTTTCGAAGAACTAGAGCCTGGTAATCATATACTTAGTTTAAAAGTGTGGGATGTTTATAATAATTCACAAACAGAAGATATAGAGTTTGTAGTTGCCTTAAACGAAGAACTAGCTTTAGATCATGTTTTAAATTACCCTAACCCATTTACAACTCGAACAGAATTTTCTTTTGAGCATAATCAAGTGTGTGATTATTTAGATGTGCAAATACAAGTTTTTACTATTTCTGGTAAGCTTGTAAAAACTATTAATAAGCGAGCAAATACCGACGGGTATAGAGTTGATGGAATTAGATGGAATGGTACAGATGATTTTGGGGATTCTATAGGTAGAGGTGTTTACGTTTATAAAATAAAAGTAGTAAACGAAGAGG
>CALDTD010000299.1 GCA_937924345.1 uncultured Flavobacteriales bacterium
CTCCCAAAATAATGCTGGCTTAATGTAGTACCTTCAAATGTAAATGCTTCTGCTGAAGATTTACGATCTAGCTTATTGTATAAGGACAAAGACCATAAAACAATCTCTTTAAAGAAGTATTTTTCATTATCACTAATACCAGAAACATACTCATTAACCAATTGCGTTAAAGGATTAATTTTATCTAATTCTTTTCGGTATCCTTCATCGGACAAGTCGTTTCCGATTTCTAAAAATGAGTTGTCATTAAACCAATTAATAGTATTAGTATAAGGATTAGGAACTCCCTGTTTTTCTAATTTGCTGATAGGAGGGAAATTGTTTTGAAAAATAGTCTTTACGGCTTCATCAATTAGTAGTTGCGCTACTTCTGCTGCTCCTTCTTGTTCACCTTCATAAACCAATTCTATTTTACCCGTAATAGCTGGGATAATTGAAACAAAATCTATTAAACGAATACTTGTTTTATCTGCTCCAGATTCGATTAATCGTAATTGAGCAGCAGCAATTAAATTTTCCATTGCAGAAATACTTAAACGTGCACTCACACCACTTTTAGCATCTACATATTCACTGTTTCTAGCCTCAAAAGAAACTTGCTCTAGCAAATCTTTGGCAATATTTGGAATATTAATTTTAGCTTGATCTTCTTCACTAATTTTAATTTCTTGCGCCGTAATTTGTTTTGCCAACTCAATTGATTTAGGATAATGTGTAAATATTTGTGATCCTATTCTATCTTTAAGTGGAGTTACAATACTTCCTCTATTGGTATAGTCTTCTGGATTTGCAGTAAATATAAATTGCATATCTAATGGCATTCTTAGTTTGAACCCTCTAATTTGAATATCACCTTCTTGCAAGATATTGAACAATGAAACCTGAATTCTAGCTTGTAAATCCGGTAATTCGTTTATTACAAAAATACAGCGGTTTGCTCTTGGTATCATACCATAATGTAGTACTCGTTCATCTGAATAAGGTAACTTAAGTGTTGCCGCTTTTATAGGGTCTACATCACCAATTAAATCTGCAACGTTTACATCTGGAGTCGCTAGTTTTTCAAAAAATCGATCTGATCTGTGTACCCACTCAATTGGAGTTTCGTCTCCTTTTTCTGTAATTAAATCTCTTGCAAATTTAGAAATTGGTTGAAATGGACTATCGTTTATTTCTGAACCTTTTACAATTGGCATATATTCATCTAATAAGGAAATCATATTTCTAGCAATTTTTGTTTTTGCTTGCCCTCTTAGACCTAATAAATTGATATGATGCCCAGATAATATTGCTTTTTTTAGTTGAGGAACTACAGTATCTTCATACCCCCAAAGCCCTTCAAAAACAGTCTCTTTATTTTTTATTTTACGGATTAAGTTTTCTTTTAACTCTTCGTTAATTCCTCGTTCTTTATATCCTGAAGCTTTTAGTGCTTTAAAAGTTGTAGCTAATTTCATTTTATTAAATCTTTTTAATTCTATTTTTTTCGTAATCTTCAAATATCATTTCTCCTAATCCTTTTAAACCGGTTAAGAAGGCTTTTCCTCTATTCTGAGCAGTGAACATTTCTACAAACTGTCGTAAATAAGGATCTTGTGCAATCATAAAAGTGGTAATTGGTATTTTTAGTTTTCTTGCTTGAGCAGCCTTATTCAAACATTTAGAAACAATCATTTCATCTAACCCGTTACTGTTTTTATAAAACTCCCCATTTGGTAACTTTACGCAACTTGGTTTACCGTCGGTAATCATAAAAATCTGCTTATTCGTATTTCGCTTTCTTCTCAAAATATCCATAGCAAGTTCTAATCCTGCAACCGTATTGGTATGGTAAGGGCCGACTTGTAAATAGGGGAGGTCTTTCACTTTAATTGGCCAAGCTTCATTACCAAAAACGATAACATCAATAGTATCTTTCGGGTATTTTCTATGAATTAATTCGACCAAAGCCATTGCAACTTTTTTTGCAGGAGTTATCCTATCTTCTCCATACAAAATCATAGAATGACTTATATCGATCATTAACACCGTACTCATTTGAGCTTTATGATGAGATTCTTCGACAATTAAATCGTTTTCTGTAAGCTTTAAATCGTTTACACCATGATTAATTTGTGCATTTTTAAGACTTTCACTCATGTTTACAGAAGATAAGTCATCTCCATAGTTGTAAGCACGGTAATCGCCATACAATTCGTCGCCGGTTCCTACTTTTTTGGTCTTATGATTACCTAAACCACTTTTCTTCAGTTTTCCAAATATTTGATCAAGCGCAAACTGTCTTAAAGCGCTTTCTAATTTTGCAGTCAATAAGTTTTTACCTTTGTCTTTCCCGCTTTGGCCATCTTGTGGATCAATTACTTGTTTAATGTAGCCACGTTTCTTAAGGTCTTCTTCAAAGTCTTCAAACGTATAACTTTCATTAAAAATATTATATTCTTTGTCTAGTGTTTTAAGCCAATCAAAGGCTTCGTCTAAATCACCAGAAGTATGTGTAATTAACTCTTTGAAAATATCAAAAATACGATCAAATGGATCTACATCTTTTTCTGTAAATTGACTAAAAACAAAGCCATCATTAAAATTTATTGGTTTATAATCGCTCACGTTATCTAAATTAGGTTTGTTAGGTAATTCAGTATAAATGTCGTGATTATATTAGATTTACTTACGTTTTAAAGAAGCTGATTGTGTTAATATATTGTAATTAAGTATTTATTTAATTATGGAATATTAATTTTTCTGATTTAGTAATTTTAAAGCACTTAATATATATTTTTCAAATTCAAAATTTAGATTGTTGTAATTGACTCCATTAAACTTTATATATTTTATTTTCTCTAATTTTGACCAATTATCATTTAATGTATGTTGAAACATTAGATGAATAAATTCCTCGTCTAGTGAACCGTTAATATATTTATTTTCAGTCTTTGTTAACTTTCCAAATGTATGACACAATGCCTTAAGTTTATAATTAATTGTTTTTCCTTCTAATTTAGATTTTATTAAAGGTATTGTTTTAGGTATAAATTTAGTTAAAGAAGATATTATTTGATTTAAATAATCTTCTTCAAAGGCTGTGTGCTTATTGTCATCGAAACAAACTTGCCCTTCCATGTATAATTTGGCCCGTTTTTTTTCATTATTGTTAATCAGTACATATCCTATCATACTTATTGTATCGTATTGAATGATATGAGTAATCTGACTGTTAGGGAATAAACTGTTTATACTTTTATCAAATATTGAAAGACCAAGAGATCCATCAAGGGTTTTATGTAAGTCAACATTATTAATTATTA
>CALDTD010000300.1 GCA_937924345.1 uncultured Flavobacteriales bacterium
TAAACCTCCATCTAAATTCATATCTACTTCTGAATATTGTAGTCCAGTACTATCCACAAAATCACCTACTGTAAATATATAATATTTAGATACATCGTTAGGCTTGGGAACTACAATAGCTGAATGTGTACTACGACTCCCTCCATTTAAACCTGAACCATTTAATATTACTAGATGATTTTTATTCCAAACGGTTCTACCATTTGTGTAAAATAGTAAATCCCCATTGGAACCTGATATAGTTGCACACCCTCCTTCAGCATACATTTGACTATCTAATAATGGTATAGGTGAACCACTATTAAAGTCTAAACCTGCATTTTCTCCAAAATACCAAATATTAGCTTCTTTTTGAGAGAAAACTAGTTGTTGCATTCCTAAAAAACAGTAAATAAGACCTATTATTTTAATTATATGAATTCTCAAATTTTAGTAAAATTTAAGGCTTTTCTAGCTTTATAACATAGGTGTCTGAAATTACATCGTGCCACCCTCTATTCGAAAAGAAAAAGGAAAAAGCCTCTAAAGGAATAATCCTTGAGAGACTTCTAATAAATAACTTACTAGTGCTAGGTTTTTGCCCATTTTTATCTACTACTATAGTTTTAGTTACAAATTTACCTGGAGTTTTTTGAAAAAACTCTTCAAAAAACCAATAGTAAAGCACATAAAGTGCCATAAGATATAAAGGAAATAACTCAAAACCTCCTTCTGGTACAATACCTAAACCAACATCTAAAATCATAGCGTGTAAAAACACTATAAACATAAAAACTACTGAATCGATTAAATAATTGGTAAATCTAATTGAATTTTCTACAGACTTAATTAAGTTTTGTGACATAACTTATGGTTTTAATGAGTTTTAGACACTAACAATTTGCTTTAAAAAAGCATACTTTTTTTCATCAATATTAAGCATTTTTTTATCAGCTAGTTTTAGAAAATTTTCATAAACTTCTCTTGTAAGCTTGATTTCAAATTCTAAAAAAGATTCTGCTAAAACTTCAAAAAAAAGTGAGAACTCATTTTGAGAAAAAAACTCAAGTATTTCATCTCTTCTATATTTAGGTAACTGCTTAAATTGGTTACAGTTTAGTAAGTATTTTATATACTTTTTGATACATCTTTGTTTAAATAACATTTTAATATAATTTTTTGTTACTGTTTAAAAACCTTTATAAGGAAAGGCGGTAATTATATCACTCCCTTCAATAATAACTTTTATATTTATCCCTTTATACTGGCCTACAGTATAAAATTTTGCAGGATTCCCTGTTCTTGTAAAGAAGCTTCCTGCTCTTCCAGTTTGATTGACCCATGGAGATGACCCCATAGCTACATTTGAAATCCCATCCATAATTTTTTTATGACTCCAAGTCATAGGGAACATTGTTTTCTTTCCTGTAATTCCGTTAGTAAAACTCTTTAAACTTCCAAACCAAGCGTGACCACCGCCAGTAGCATCTCCAGCAATAATATGAGTGGTTCTAGCTTTACTTGCAATGTTAAGATATTTACTTCCTGTTCCAATTCCTTTAAGAGCATTAACTGCCATTCCAGTACCTTTAGAAACTAAAACTGCTTCTACAATCTTTTCAGTACCATAGCCAACATCATACCCTATTTCATAGGCAGACATAGTTGGTATTTTGTTTACATAATTGTTAACAGCCATCCCCATCTGCGTACGTAACATCATTCCTTCAACTGATGTTGCATTACCCATATGAGCTAAATTCACAAATCCTTGTCCAAGATCTTTCCACCCTTGAGCTGTTCCAAGGCTTCTTATAAATTTTACAGTACTAGCACCACCTGCGTAAAAACCGTGTTTAGCCCCCATTTCAAACATCATAATTTTTAAGCCAATATCTGCTTGTCCTGCTCCGACAGCCTCTGAGGGGAGATGTCCTTGAGTGGAGCGCGCTAGAGGGTCAGAATTTAAATTTTGGGGGTTATCTACTTCTTTAATGGTTGGTTTTTTCTTACCTCCTCCAAAAAGTCTTCTAAAAAAACGTCCTACTTCTCTAAAAGGTCTTGCTATGGCATCACCAATTTTTTGCCATCCACTCCAATTTTTAATAGCATCCCAAGATTGAACAATTGTTGCACCTACAGCAGCAGCTAACCAAGCTAAAGTATTTCCTCCACCATCTTCTGTCTGCTCTCCTGTTGGATCCCAATATGCTAAAGGGTTGTTTAATACATATCCATAACGATTAAAATTTTGGGTATTGGTCATGTCTTGTATATAATTATCTGGGCTTAAAAAACGTTTTAGGTTAGCATCGTATAAACGCCCGTTCATATGAATTATGCCAACACTATTTAAATGTTCATGCCCTGTATACCCTCTATCTAAAATTTTAAAATCTTCAAGTGCATTATTATTACCATCTGTTAATTGTACAATATTTCCCCAAGCATCAAAGTGACGTTTTTCTGCAACTGTACCATCATCATTAGATATCATCAAAATGCTATTCATATGATCTCGATGTAGAAAATAAAACTTATTAGAATTACTGGCACCACCTTGTTCTGATTTCCATATAGCAGGAGCACTATAGGCGTCACCTCCGATAAAAGTAACTAAGACCGTTTTGTCGGAAGAAATATCATGACTAATTTCCATACTGCCATCAAAAGCATAATGTTTACGATTATTACGTTGTAATACATCATCTTCAAAACCTCCATAAAAACGATGAGAACGTTGTAAAAAAGCATTGTATTGAAATCCTATACGATCTTTATCTTCTTGTAGTATTTCATGAGGGCTTTTAAAAGCATTATAAGATACTTGCTGAAGATTATTATTTTGATAAAATAAATCTCCTTGCGTATTTAAATCTACTCCATTTAATTGAAAAGAGTTTCCTGTATAATTATAACTACCTACAATACTATTTTCAGTAATTCTACCAGAAGCATCATACTCATGGTTTTTGTTACCGTCATTATCATTAAAAGTAATTAGTCTATCTAAATCATCATATCCAAAAGTCTCTGACCAAGAAAACATACTATTGGTACGACTGTTTAACAAACCTCGTTGTGCATCAAAATCATAGTTAAGGGTCATCAAATTAGTATTATTTGATGCTTTGTTGGTCTTAATATTAGAAATATATCCATAAGTATCATAGGTATTTAAAGACTTTACTTGCCCATAATTTGCATCAGTAATCTGTCCACGA
>CALDTD010000301.1 GCA_937924345.1 uncultured Flavobacteriales bacterium
GAGTTATAAAATCCAAATTTTCCAGGTTCAAAACAACCTTCTAGATCAATTACTGTATCGTTTTCAATTTTTACAACAACTCTGGAAGATGTGTATAAACAGGTAAAATCGTAAACTATATTTCTTTCCCATCTTGGATAAGAATGGTTTGTTTGTAAGTCTACCGATCCATTACTATTTACTTGTCTAAAAAATGAAGACTGATTTGGACGAGTAGAAGAGCCGTCTAATTCGTTTCCTGCCCAAAAAAAAGTTAAGTAGTCGTTATCTGTTCCATTGCTTACAGGGCCTTTATATCCAACTACAAAACCAATAAAGTCTTCATCTCCATTTGCATAGACTTCTAGCTTTCCAGATATTTCAACATTAATTAAATCTTGAGGATTAACGAAAAATGTTGGCAGACCGTTTATAGTTTGGTTTACAAAAGCTCCAGCTACAGGGTCTACTTCCCAATTTCCATTTGCGGTTGGTCCTTTTTGAGACCAAGTCCTAAGATCAACATTTGTAACGCATTGACAATAATGAAAATGTAAAATGATAGTAAATAGTATAGAGAGTAGTAATTTAACCATAATATAACATTTAAATATAGACGTAGTTGGGATAGAAATAGTTGCGTCAAATTTCAACACGCTCTACTCTTTCAATACCTTCGAATTTTTTAAGGTGCGATATTAGTTGATTCAAATGTTTTTTGTCATCTACATAAAGCATAATCTTCCCCTCAAAAATTCCACCTTCAGATTCAAAACTAACGGATTTCATGTTTACATTTTTCTCTTTAGAGATAAAACTTGTAATTTCGTTTACCAAACCTACATTATCTAATCCAGAGAATTTTACACCTGTTAGGAATGCCTCTCTTTCTTCAGCTTTCCATTTAGTTTTTAAGATTCTATAGGCATAATTAGCTCTTAGTTGCTTTGCGTTTGGACAATTGTTTCGGTGAACTTTAATGCCGTCGTTTATAGTTATGAAACCAAAGACTTCGTCTCCAGGTATCGGATTACAACATGGAGCTAATTTATAATCTAGTTTATCGTTGCTATCTCCAATAATAAGTTCTTCTTTTTTGCTAGTTACTTTTTTGTAAAGTGTTTCAAAAGATTCTTTTATTGTTTGGCTTACAGAACCGTGTTTTAATTGACCACCTTTTTGGATTAAAGGTTTAATTTTACCAAGATCTAATTTTCCGTTTGCAATTTTAACATACATATCTGTATGTTCGGAAAGGTTATAAAGTTTTAGTAACTCTTTAAGGTTTAACTCTGTTAACTCTAGTTTTAAACTATTGAACTTTCGAACTAAAATTTCTTTACCGTCTGCAGCTATTTTCTTTTCCTCTTCCTTTAAAGATGATTTAATTTTTGACTTAGCTTTGGACGTAACTACATAGTTTAACCAGTCTTTTTTTGGTTTTTGCTTTTTAGAAGTCAATATTTCTATTTGATCACCACTTTTTAATTGATAACTTAAAGGAACTAACTTATGATTCACCTTAGCTCCAATACATTTTGCCCCAACTTCTGAGTGAACTTCAAATGCAAAATCTAATGCTGTTGCTGCACTAGGTAGGCTTTTTAATTCTCCATTTGGTGTAAAGACAAAAATCTCGTCTGAGAATAAGTTTAATTTAAAGTCATCAATAAAATCTAAAGCATCACTGTCTTTACTCTCTATCAATTCTCTAATTTGGCCAATCCATTGATCAAATCCACTTTTCTCTTCTTTATTTTCTTTGTATTTCCAATGCGCTGCTAATCCTTTTTCAGCAATTTCGTCCATTCTAACTGTACGAATCTGTACTTCTACCCATTTTCCTGTTGGACTCATTACAGTAGTGTGTAACGATTCGTAACCATTTTGTTTTGGATGCGATACCCAATCACGTAATCGGTCGGGGTTCGGACGATAAAAGTCTGTTACTAAAGAGTATGTTTTCCAACAATCTGTTTTTTCTTGATCTGTTTCAGAATCTATAATTATTCGAATTGCAAAAACATCATATATTTCTTCAAATGCAACGTTTTTATTGTGGATTTTATTCCAGATAGAATGGATTGATTTTGTTCTTCCTTTTATAGAATATTTAATTCCATGTTTATCCAATGCTTCTTTAATAGGAACAGAGAACTGACGAATAAAGCGCTCTCTTACCTCTCTAGATTTCTCTAGCTTTTGTTCAATATCTTGGTATTCTTCCGAATGTGTATATTTTAGTGCTAGATCTTCTAATGCTGATTTAATACCATAAAGACCAAGTCTATGTGCTAAAGGTGCATAAAGGTAAGATGTTTCTGATGCTATTTTTAGTTGCTTATCTTTTCGCATAGAACCTAAGGTTCTCATGTTATGCAAACGGTCGGCAAGTTTGACTAGTATTACACGAATGTCTTCGGGAATAGTTAATAACATTTTACGGAAATTTTCAGCTTGCGCAGATTTTGACAAATCAAAAATTCCATACATCTTGGTTAAACCATCAATTATTTTTCGAGACTTAATTCCAAAAAGTGCTTCAATATCATCAAGCGTAATATCTGTATCTTCAACAGTATCATGAAGTAATGCACAAGCTATTGAGGTTGCACCTAATCCAATTTCTTCGGCACAAATTTTAGCAACAGCTATGGGATGAAAGATGTAAGGTTCTCCAGATTTTCTGCGCATTTCTTTGTGTGCATCTACAGCAACATCAAATGCTTTCCGTATAAATTTTAAGTCAGCATCGCTTAAATCAACCTTTACTGAGCTGATTAAATCAGTGTATGCATTTTCAATGTCAATTTTTTCCTTTTCGTAATCTATTTTCATCGCCTCAATATTTGATGTTTAAATATAACAATTCTTATGTTAATCATTTGCCTTAATCCAGTTGTATGCATCAATAAAATGATCGCTTACTGCTTCTTTGTGTGTAAGAATATTAATGTGATCATAATTTGTTTTATTACCATTTTCCTTGCTTAGTAATTGAAATTTAGAGTTTTTACCAAGGTTAGCTTCCTCCATTAATAGTTTTACATCTTTTTGATTTCCAAGTGTATGATCTTTGATTCCAGTCATAGATAGGGTGGGAGGTAAGTCAACTCTTTTAAAGGCTTCTAAATAGTTAAAGTCATCCTTTTTATCTTTCCACTTTTTAGAATAGACCCATTTGTTCATTTCTCTAAAGAATTGATAAGGTTCGTCATCAGAACCAGCTTTCATTTTTGTAAAAGGGACAAAACCATTAAGCTTTCCTAGCACTATACCGCCTAAATTCCAAACTAAGTCTATATAAAGTATGCGACGGATTGAAAAGACTGAAACTCTTCTTTTACTTCCAAAAAAGACCATACTTTTAACATTTGTTTTTGGGAAGCGAGCTAAATATGCAAGTAGTAAAACGCCTCCCCAAGAATGCCCAACAAAGTGAAAGTTACTAATCTGTGTTAGCTCTTTAATTTTTGTAAGACAAAGTGGAATATCAATTAAGATTTGATCGGTTTGACTTTGCTTACTATTTTTATTGACTTTAGGACTACTTTCTCCTTTTCCTCTCATGTCAACCGCGAAAACATTATATCCTTTTTTTGCTAAGAACGGAGCAAGTCCTTTTTTAGATTTACTGTGGAATATCCTACTGTTTTCCATTGCTCCATGCAACATAAATATAGGAGTCTCATGCTTAAACTCTTGTTGGCTAAATTTATGCAAGCAGATAGTTTCTATTTCATTTACTCTAAGGTAGTGCTTAGTATGTTCTATTGTTTGTTCCATAATAAAAAGCCCCGTAACTTTTCATTACAGGGCTAACTAATCGTTTAAGAAAATTTATTTAGCTGGTAATACCTTTGCTGCTAATTCACCAAAACCGATTCTTACCTTGTCATTTTTGGCAAAACCTCTCATAATTACTGTATCGTTATCCTTAATGAATTTTCGCTCAGTACCGTCATTCATTGTTACAGATTTAGAGCCTTTCCATGAAATTTCTAGCATTGATCCATACTCATGTTCTTCTGGCCCAGAAATCGTTCCAGAAGCCATCATATCTCCACAGTTTATGTTACAACCATTTATAGAATGATGCGCTAACTGTTGGTTCATATTCCAATACATATATTTATAGTTACTATTAGAAACTACTTTTTCTGTTGTACCTTCTGGCTTTATTGCTACTTCTAAATCGATTGATAAATGCTTGTCGCCTTTATATTCTAAGTAAGGCAAAACTTTTGGTTCTTGAACTGGTCCTGCTACTCTAAATGGCTCTAAGGCATCTAAAGTAACTATCCAAGCCCCCATGTGTGAAGCAAAGTTTTTTCCTAAAAATGGTCCGAGTGGAACGTATTCCCAACCTTGAATATCTCTTGCACTCCAATCGTTAAAAAGACACATTCCAAAAATATAATCATCAGCTTCTTCTGTAGAAATTGAATCACCCAAGGGCTTGCCTTGATAAGTAACAAACCCCATTTCTAATTCAAAATCTAATAAGTTTGAAGTTCCAAAAACAGGCGGTTCTTCAGGGTTTGGTCTTTTTTGTCCTTTAGGTCTATGGAAATCTTCTCCAGATACGACTATAGACGAGGAACGTCCATGATATCCCACTGGTATATGCTTCCAGTTTGGAAGTAATGCATTATTAGGATCTCTAAACAAGCATCCTACATTATAAGCATGTTGCTCGCTAGAATAAAAATCTGTATAATCGCCAATGTACAAAGGTAAATGCATTTTTACATCTTTTGCTTTGACTAAAACTTGAGCAATAGCTTCCGAATTATTTTGCAATTCTATATTTTCTTTGTTTAATAAGTCTGAAAGGCGATTTCGTAAATTACGTGTTGCTTGTTTTCCTTTTAAAAGCATTGGATTTAAAACAGCTGCGTCAAAATCAGTAATTTCAAACGCTGTATTCTCTAAAAAACCAAGTTCAAAAAGAACTTTTAAATCTAATATTTCTTCACCTATTGCAACTCCAACTCTTGGAGAATTACCATTAGAAAAAATACCAAAAGGTAAATTTTGTATTGGGAAATCGCTGTTTTCTGGAATGCTTACCCAAGATTTTAAGTTAGGATCGTTTGCTTTTATATTCATGTAGTGTAAGTGTTGTTTTTTTTGAATTAATCCCAAGTAAATAAAGGTTTGTCTTTCATTAAAGATTTTACTTCTTCTTTTATCTCAGCTAGTTTTGTATCATCTTCATAGTTTTGAATTACAGCATCAAT
>CALDTD010000302.1 GCA_937924345.1 uncultured Flavobacteriales bacterium
CTGGTATAACAAATACACTAGACACATTACCTCCAAATACAGCTCTAACATTTGCCCCTTTTTCTGTTGTAATATCAATCCCATTGTTTTCTACAAAAGCTGTGCTTACCACATCGTGTTGCTGTTTTCCATATTTACCCGTTATTTCTCCTTTAAGAACTGGCCAAGGTAACTTTCCTTTGTTTGAAGCAAAATTCTTTGAAAGTGCTGATGTTTCTGGAGTAGAAGTGAATCCTTTCTTTTTATTCTTTTTGGCTTCTGCAGCAATTTCTTCTTCAATTGCTTTTCGAATAGCTCGAGCAATTTGTTTTCGCTTACTTTCTTGTGCTTGCAACTCTTTCTTTAACTTTCCTTCGTTTTGTTGTAGCTTTTGTAATGAAGCTTGTTGACTTTGTTTGTCCTTTAAAAACAATTCTTTTTCTTGAGCTTGAACTGTTACCAACTGTTTTTTAGAGTCTTTTAAAGTGGCTATTTCTTCTATTTTATGCTCTAACTTTTCTTTAGTTAATTTAATTCGTGCAACCTGTTGTTTTCTAAAGTCAGTATATTGCTCTATATACTTTAATCTGTGGTAAGCTTCGGTATAAGACTTTGCTGAGAAAACATAAAGCATTTTATAATCAGAATCTCGATTTTTAAAAGCGTACTGAAGCATCTTAGCATATTCTTCTTTTAAAACCTTTAAATTATTTTCTATTTGCTCAATTTCTTGCTGACTTTCATACAAATCATCATCTAAACGTGTTAACTGATAATTCATATTATCCATCAAAGACTCTCTATAAGCAATTTGATGATTAATAATTGCTAGCTCTGTCATAGTTAGCTGTTCAGTCTTTCTGGTTTGTTGGATGAGGTTTTTAGTGTTTGCAATCTTCTTTTTTAAAGCTGTTTCTTGTTGTTTGAGCTTTTTGGCACCTTGAGAATAGCAATGGCTTATACTTCCAAAAAAAAGTAATAAAATGAAAATACGATACATCATTCTAAAATCATTGGTTCGTAAGAATCCGTCAATTTGAAAGGCATTCGCTGTTCTTCATTGATTTTTACCTTAGAATATTCTAATTGTAATTGTACTGTATCTCTTGGTGTTTCCAATACAATAGAAGATTTAAAAGGAAAAACCTCGCCTTCTTCAAGTAATTGCCAATCTTCATAAGCAACTGTTAAAGAGGCTGTATCCAACAATAAATCGACTCTCACTTTTTGACATTTAAAATTTATGGGATTTATCCAACAACGGTAAAGGATATCTCTATTTCTATTAATTCCTTTCTTCAGTAGTTTATCCATTTTCTTAATCTTGTCAGAGCTCAAAATATACATTCCGTCGTCAATTCCAGACTTATATTTATCAGCCTCGTAATCGAACCCAATAGCATTTCCTGCAAAAAAGTCTTCTAAAATGGAGTAATCGACTTCAGTATTTAAAAATCGGTTTACTGTTGAGAAATCATCAATATAATATTCTTTATTACCAATCTTCTTTAAAACCTTAATAGAGTCATTAGAAGCTACAGCTGTCATAATTTGAATTCCTTTCGATAAATTTACCCAACTCGCACTGTCTTTTCTAATTCTTAAATTAGCTTTTACGGTATTCTTTTCACTTCTAAAAATTACTTTTGCACTGGCCTTAGAACGAATCCATTCAAATTTAAATTCGTTAGTTTGCAAAGAATCTACTAATTCTTTCCAATTATAATGTTTTAATTTTGTCCCATCAGCCGTTCGTTTTTTACCACCACAAGAAGCAAGTAATAATAAAACAGTAAGAATCGTAATTGTAATTTTAAACTTTTTCACAAGGCTAATTAATGGAATATTCTCCAAACTGCGAATATCTAAATATTAATTGAATTCCCCCTAAGCACTGTAGCTATTTTTTAAACACTTAGTATTGAATATCCTTTAAATACCTTCATCTACTTTTCTTAAGAACTTAACTATATTTGCAATAATGAAAGTATTGTTTTTCCTTTCTTTAACTTTTATAACAACTTTGTTTTGGGCGCAACCACCAAACGACAACTGCGTAAATGCGACACGACTTTGTGATGAACAACCTTTAACTGCAAATAATAATGGTGCAACAGTTACAGCTTGTCCCAATTGTGAAGATGGAAGCTCAATTGCAGGAAACTTTTGCTTTTCGCTAGAAAACACTACTTGGTTTATGTTTAATACCAACTCTGTTGGAGGTGATGTTTCTATAAATTTTACTAATATAAATTGTACCGACGATCCAACTTATGATAATAAACTACAAGCTGTAGTTCTAAATGCTTCTATTCCCTGTAACGAAAGTTCTTATATTGCTGTTTCTAATTGCGAAACAGGAAGTAATACAGATTTTTCACTTACTGCGCCAAATCTACCCCCTAACACAACCTATTATATATTAGTAGACGGAGATTTAAGTAATACAGGCGCTACAAACCCTGCCGAATGCTTTTTTGAAATTACAACATCGGGAGTTGGTGTAGAGATTTTAGTCGATGCTGGACCAGACCAAGAAATAGAACCCGAAAGCTCTACTGTCTTAAACGGAAACGCTCCAAATAATTTTGAATGGACTCCACCAAATTTTCTCTCAAATACAACTATATTAGATCCTACTTCTTCTCCAGAACAAACAATTACTTATTTTTTAAATTACACAGCAACTGATGGTTGTTTATACCAAGATGATGTAACTATTGTAGTTTCAGAACCCATTTCTATTCCTAATACAATAACTCCAAATGAAGATGGAATAAACGACACCTGGAAAATTGGAAGAATTGATAATTACCCTGGAGCTGAAATTAATGTCTATGATCGATGGGGGCAAATTGTATTTAGTATTATTGGCTATACAGACGCTAGAAGATGGGACGGAACAAATAATGGAAGCAAATTACCATCTGGGACTTACTTCTACTCTATTGATTTAAAAACAGGTAGTGATAATGATATTTTTATCGGACCTATCACTATAATTCACTAATGCGTTTTTATTATTACATATTTTTTGGAATGCTAGTTTTTTGGAATTCAAAAACTAAAGCACAACAAGCGCCACAGTTTAGCCAATATATTTTTAATTATTATGCTATAAACCCAGCTATGGCAGGTAGTAAAAGTTGTTTAAATTTTACAATTGGACATCGAAACCAGTGGCTACAATTAGATGGTTCACCTGAAACGAGCTTTGGAAGCTTTAGCACAGAGCTAAAAATAAAATCTAAACCTTCTAACCGAACTAAACACGGAATTGGTATGTATGTAGAAAATGATGCGATTGGACCAACAGCAAAAACATCAGTCAATCTTGCATACGCTTTTCACCTTCCGATTTCTAGAGAAATAAATGCTTCTTTTGGCATTTTTGCTGGAATACATCAATTTAAATTAGACGCTTCAAAAATAGAACTAGCAGAATCAAACGACCCATTAATTAATGGCTCTGGAAATACGATAATGGTTCCTGACTTTTCTCCTGGAATGTTTCTTAGTCATAAAAACTGGTTTGCAGGTTACAGTATTAAACAACTCGCCAGAAACAAATGGAAAGTTACTGGAAGCGATAATAGCAGAAATAGATGGCATCATTACATAGTTGGTGGTAAGCGTTTTGACTTAGGCAAATTCAACTTAATTCCATCAGCTATGTTAAAATATGCTGCATTTTCAAGACCTGCACTAGATATTAATATAATAGCAGAATTAAATCGTTCATTTGACATCGGAATTGGATGGAGAAATCAAGATCAAATTGGGGCTATGCTAAAAGTTAAATTTCTTCGTTTTCTTACCCTTGGTTACGCTTATGATTACACAACTTCTAAATTACGTTTTGGAAGTGCTAACACTCATGAAGTTATAATATCTGTTAGTGCATGCCCTCATGACAGAGGAGAAGTATATCAATGCCCAATTTTTAATTAAAAAAAGTAATAATTTATTTTCTTCTTATCATTAAAATAAGGACGATAGTATAAAAGCGTCTTCAGAATCTCTATTTTACTCAATTTTATTTAACTTTATCTTTTATGTGTGAACTTTGCACATTTTCAAAATCGATGTTAAGTGATAAATAATTTAAAAATAGTTCTAGCTTTTGCACTTGGATTTCTATTCCAAAACCTATCAGCACAAACTCATCCCAATACTTTCCCTCAGTTTAGTAAAAGACAACTTCATAATTCACCTTCTACTACAAGAGGTAATGCCGTAACCTGTGGATCCAATCCAAACCAGTTTACAATTCAAATTGTTTCTGACTCATCTTACAATGGTTTCGACCTAAAGTGTGCCGATGGTTGCACTGGGTTTTATACTGTAAATGTTACAGGTGGAATAGGACCTTTCACATTTGAGTGGGCAGGCTCTGGAGACGAAGCCACTAGAAACAATCAATCCTGGACAAATGTATGTGACCAAAGTTCTATACAAGTATTTGTATCCGATATAGGGCAAGGATCCACGTGTGCTGCCTCACACAACGTAAATGTACCTGACAGATTAAGAACGATTAACTTCACATTAACCCCTCCTTCTTGTTATAATTCTTGTGATGGAACCGCAACTCATTCCCCAGTGTTTGGGGTTTCGCCCTACACATACAACTGGACAAATGGAGAAACAACAAAAGATGCAAGTAACTTATGTATTGGTTCAACATCTTTAACAATAACAGATCAAAATCAGTGTACATTTGATACAACTGTTTTAATTACTACCCCACCTCAAATATTCGCAAATATTAATATAACAGAAGTAACCTGTAATAACGAATGTGATGGTGTCTTAGTTAGTAACCCAACGGGCGGAACAGGCTCACCTTTCCTATTTAACTGGACAAATGGTGGAAGTTCAATAAGCGCAACTAACACTGCTAATAACCTTTGCGAAAACCTAACTTACAGTGTTCGAGTTACTGATAATAGTGGCTGCTTTATAGATACGTCGGTAACACTTGCTGACAAGTTACCAATGAACCTAAGTGTTGCCTCTACTACTGATGCTAACTGTTCTAATGTATGTGATGGAGAAGCTACTATTTCTGCAACAGGTGGGACTATGCCTTATGTAAGTTACACATGGTATCAAGGTGTTTTTGGAAGTGGCACAATCGCACCTTTTTCAGGAGCTTTTGTGAATCAACTTTGTCCTTTTACTGATTATTATGTTGTTGTTACCGATTCTGATGGATGTTCAGACAGTTTACAAATCGCACAACTTTCTGCACCTCCTTCTATCTTAATAAATGAAGTTCATACTGATATATCTTGTTTCAATACCAATGATGGAACAATTGATATCACTGTAAGTGGAGGCACCGTTTCGTCCGATTACAATTATTTTTGGTCTACTGCTGATGGTTCTGGTTTAGTTCCTGCTCAACAAGATCAAACGGGACTTTCTGGTGGAACATACAAAATTTTAATTACAGATGACATTGGCTGTAAAGACTCAATAGAGATTACACTTTCAGAACCTACGGAAATTATTGCAAATGGAGTACCGACAGACCCTACTTGTTTTAACTTACAAAATGGACAAATTGATTTAACTACTTCTGGGGGTGCAGGCGGTTATAATTGGAATTGGACAAGCACTAATGGCTCTTTTGTTAATCCTAGTACCGAAGATTTAACTAACCTTGATTCTGCTACTTATACTGTAAGAATTACGGATGCTTCTGGATGTTTTAAAGATACGAGTATCATAATTTCTAAACCAGATGAAATATTCATTAATGGTAACATCTCGCCTATTCTTTGTAATAATGGAAATAATGCTCAGATAAATATCGCTCCTGTTAATGGTGTTGGTGCTTATACTTTTGATTGGGATAACGATGGAACAGGTGATTTTGACGATACTCAAAACTTAAGCGGATTAATGCCAGGCACCTACAACTTATCGATAAGAGATGGGAATAGCTGTCAAAAAGACACTACTTTTTCTATTGTAGAGCCTACTCCTATAACATTTACCCAAAGCATTACTCAACCTAAATGTCAGCAAGCAAACGGTTCTATCTCTGTTACCCCAAGTGGTGGAACACCGAGCTACTCGTTTTCTTGGTTAGATGCTAACGCTAATTCTGTAGGCACTGCTGCTACTGTTACTAGTCTACCTGCT
>CALDTD010000303.1 GCA_937924345.1 uncultured Flavobacteriales bacterium
CAAGCTGTACAATGGGAATCTGATGGAACACCAGAATACACAATTACAGAAATAGAAAAAGACACAAGAGGAACTGATATAGTATTGTTTGTATCGGAAGATGCTACAGAATATCTTGAAGAAGCTAGATTGAGCACTGTATTGAATAAATACTGTAAATTCTTACCTATTGATATTGTTTTTGGAGAAAAAAGTGAGTTCAACGACGATCCTTCTGGAGAAAAGGATGAAGAAGGAAACGTTAAAAAAATTGAGACTAAGGTTCCTAATATTTTAAATAATACCCAACCAGCTTGGATTAAAAAACCAGCAGATTTATCTGCAGAAGATTATAAGTCTTTTTACAACGAATTATATCCGTTTACAGAAGAACCATTGTTTAACATTCACTTAAATGTTGACTATCCGTTTAATTTAACGGGTATATTATATTTCCCTAAATTGAAAAACAATGTAGAGGTTCAAAAAAACAAAATACAACTTTATAGTAATCAGGTATTTATTACTGATTCTGTAGAGAATATTGTTCCTGATTTCTTAACATTATTGCATGGTGTTATTGATTCGCCAGATATTCCACTAAATGTATCTCGTTCTTACTTACAAGCAGATAGTAATGTTAAGAAAATTAGTTCTTATATCACTAAAAAAGTAGCTGATAAGCTAGCGCAAATGTATAAAAACGATCGTGCAGATTTTGAAGCAAAATGGGATGATATCAAAGTATTTATTCAGTATGGAATTCTTTCTGATGCAAAATTTGAAGAAAAAGCAGAGAAGTTTAATTTATTGAAAGACACTGAAGGGAAATATTTTACTGCTGAAGAATATAAAGAAGCTGTTTCTGCTAACCAAACAGATAAAAATGGGAAATTAGTTTATCTATATACACACAACGCCGAAGAACACCACGCGTTAATAGAAAGTGCTAAAGCAAAAGGATATAATGTTTTAGTAATGGATAGTCCTTTGGATAGTCATGTTATTACAAAACTTGAGCAGAAATTAAGTGTGAGTTTTGCACGTGTAGATGCTGATACGATAGATAAGTTAATTACTAAAGATGAAGAATTGCCTTCGAAATTATCTAAGGAAGAAGAAGAAAAACTACAACCTGTTTTCGAATCGACTATAGATAAAGAAAAATTTACTGTTCAGTTTGAAAGCTTAAGCGAAACAGAAAGTCCTGTTCAAATTACACAGAGCGAGTTTATTCGTAGAATGAAAGAACAACAAGCACTTGGTGGTGGAATGCAAATGATGGGGAACTTCCCAGAAATGTTTAATCTTGTTGTAAACAACAATCACCCGCTTGTTTCTAAAATATTAAACGAAGGAGACGAGAAGAAAAAAGAAAGTTTAGCTAAACAAGCAATTGATTTAGCATTACTATCTAATGGAATGTTAAAAGGAGCTAGTTTAACAAACTTTATTAATAGAAGTTTAAACTTAATTGACTAATAAATTGCTAAAACGCCTCTTGATGTTTAATTAAGAGGCGTTATATTTTTTCAGCAGAATAATTTGGTTTCCTTGACGAATTTTAGCCCAACTATTGTCAAACAATTTATTTACATAACGTTCGTAAAGGTTTAATCTTTTCTGTGGAATTTTAGTTTTTTCATCTGCAGTTGGTTCTCCAGAAAACTCGAAGATTTGAGTATGTGGATGCTCTTTAAAATAACTTTTTACAATTTCTACAATAGTAGCCATTACACTATAAATTTCACCTTTGTTGGTTAACACATATTCTTCTCCATCATATTCTTCGTTTAACACACCAAAGACCAATGAAACATGCAAGGGGTTATCTTTTTTTCTAGCAAACCTTACTTCGTATTCCACTTCTTTAGTTGTGGTAAATGTGTAAATTTGACCGGAAGGAATACGAGGATATGTTATTGGAAACACTGTCATATATAGTAAACAAAAGTAATAATAATAATTGAATGAATTTTATAGGTATAATAGCTGGTTTTTTAATTTACTACAGGACTAAAAGTCTATTATTTGCTTTTGCAGCCTATTATATCGTGGATTTACTAGTTAAGCAGTTTGCTGCAAATAAGAACAGAAATGGACAACAACGTAACTCTTCGTTTCAACAGCAATTCCAACGACAATATCAACAACAAAACTCTAATTATTATCAGCAACGAATTTCAAAAAATGATTTTGCTACTGCCCTACTTGTTCTTTCTGCTGCAGTAATGAAAACCGACGGTAATCCGTTAAAGTCTGAATTACAATTTGTAAAACAATTTTTTAATCGACAATTTTCTCCAGATTTTGCTCAACAACAAATGTTAGCATTTCGAGATATATTAAAGAAAAACTTTGATTTACAGCAGGTTTGTAATTTAATAAAACAAGCGCAGCCTATTGAGCAACGCAGTGTATTAATTCAATATTTATTTGGAATAGCGCAAGCAGATGGTCATGTTTCAGAAGCTGAAGTACAAACTATAAATCGCATTAGTATTTTGTTAGGAATATCGTCTTATGAGTTTAATCAACTGAAGGCTATGTTTTACAAAAGTACAAGTAATGCATACCAAGCATTAGGTATTGAAAAAACTGCGACTAACGATGAAATTAAAAAAGCCTACAGAAAATTAGCTGTAAAAAATCACCCAGATAAATTTGCCCAAATGGGAGAAGAATACCAACAAGCAGCAAAAGAAAAGTTTCAGAAAATACAAGACGCTTACGAGACGATAAAAAAAGAACGAGGAATGAATTGATAGGGCCTTTGACTGAAAGAATAAAGAAATAAGGCTACAGATAAAAGAATTAGAGCTTTTTACTTAGGTTTAAAATAGAAGAATTAAAAACGTCCAAATTAAATATAAACAATAGTATACAAATGGCTTAATTAAAAATATAAAATGACAATCCAAAAGAAACATACTGTATTATCAGCATTGGAATATCCTTTGATTATTCTGGTTATGATGTGGGCTGTCTTTTTAATTGATTACCTCTTCCCTATTCGATTAGCACAATTTGGAATTTATCCTAGAGCTAAAAGTGGACTTTGGGGCATAATTTGTTCACCGCTTTTACACAGTACAAGAGATTTTAGTCATATTATAAATAACTCCCCTCCTTTTATTATTTTAAGTTGGACACTATTCTACTTTTATAGGAAAATTGCATGGCAAATATTAGGTTTGTCTTGGCTTGTTGGTGGATTATTTGTGTGGATTGCAGCCAGAAGTAGTTTCCATATTGGAATGAGTGGGGTAATTTATTCTTTAGCTTTCTTTATCTTTTTCAGTGGAGTATTCAGAAAAGAACTAAAATTAATGGCTATTTCTTTATTTGTAGTTTTCTTGTATGGAAGTATGGTTTGGGGAATTTTCCCTGGTGATCCTGGCGTTTCTTTCGAAGGCCATTTCTTTGGTGCTTTAGTTGGAGTTATTTTAGCTTATTACTTTCAAAAGGAGGGAGCTACCTTTAAAAAAAAAGTCTATAATTGGGAAAAAGAAGAAGCTTTAGAAGCTGAAATGAAAGAAAAAGGTTATACAAAAATTGTCGATCCTGAAACAGGTTTTACTATACATTACGAATATAAAAGGGATGAATAAAATATTATATTTATTAGTCGTTTCTTTCTCTTTTACTAATTTACTGTCTCAAGATACAGTTCAACATCCAACCTATGGCTTAAATATTATTTTTTCTAATAAAGGACAAATTTTTCCTAAAGACTGGACAAACGAAAAGATAAATGGTAAAGCAATTCCCATTCAAAACATAGAAAAAAAGAGGAGTTTAAAAATAATAAATAAAGCACTTTTAAAGTATCCTAAACAGTTAATTGAAGAAAACTTATCCTCTATTTTTGTATTTGGATATTTAGAGTTTTTTGGACAGCCTTATGGAGGAACTAACTCAAATCATAACATCTATATTACCAATAAAGGAAACTTAAAAGGAAGTTCAGAACAGTATATTGAGCAATTGATACACGCAGAATTTTCGAGTATACTATTTAGAAATTTTAAGCATCTTTTTGATAAAAAAGAATGGAGAAAATTAAATCCAATTGATTTTTCTTATGGTAAAGGTGGAGTTGAAGCTATTAGAAAAGGAAAAGCTAATGAGCGTTTTAATACATCTATAAATAGGAAAGGCTTTATAAATCAGTACGCTACATCTAGTTTAGAAAATGATTTTAATTCTTTTGCAAAAAACTTATTCTCTCCTAAAAATGGTTTCGAAGAACTATATACTAATTACAATATAATCAAGAGCAAAAGAGCTTTTGTTATCGATTTTTACAATAAAATCGATGAGAGTTTTAATGAAAGATATTTTAGAAAATTAGAGTTTAAGAAATAATAAACTCTTCTTTCTTTAAAAACCGTGAGATAATAATTAGAATAATACCAATAATCCACGTATAGTATCCCAAAATTAAAACAGAGCTATGTGCCAGTAATAAAAACCAACTTAAGCTAGATAATAAAGCCAATATTGAAAGAATAATTAAAAACAATGTATTTCTTCCGATTATAAAACCAACGATTAAACCAACAACCCAAAAATTAGTTAGCGCAGTCCACAAAAAAGCAAAATATTGCCCAATATTATCTAAAAATGCAAATTCAGAAAAATGCAATAGCATAGCCTCCCAACCCGATAATGTTATTCCTAAAGATAAATTCAATGTAGGTAAAAAGAAAGAAGCCACATAGAGTACAAACCCTATGATAAAAATAATATTTGGTTGAAGAATTTTTTTCATTCGCTACTAATGTAAAAAGATTTCGTTAGAAACTTGCATAGCTTCATCAAAAGCTTCTTTATTTAATTGATGTTTTAATTTATTTTGATCTAAATAGCTTAATAAATTCTCTGTAGCCATATTTCCAGTCAAGTCATCCTTAGCCATAGGGCAACCACCATAACCTTTTATTGCACTATCAAAATGGTTGCAACCACTATTAATTGCAGTTTCTATTTTCTCTCTCCAAGTTGTTGGGGTTGTATGTAAGTGAGCTCCAATATTAACTTCTGGAAATTCTGGGATTAATTTTTTAAATAATAGTTGTATAGATTTTGGATCAGAAACTCCGATTGTATCAGAAAGTGCTAAATTTTTCACTCCATAATCTTGCATTAATCGCTCTGCCCAATGTGCTACAATATGTGCGCTCCATTCATCTCCATAAGGGTTTCCAAATGCCATAGAAAAGTAGGTCATCATTTTCTTATTGTACTTTACACATAAGTTTTGAACTTCTTCTAGCCTTTTTAATGAATCTTGAATAGATGAATTTATATTTCTTAATTGAAATGTTTCTGAAATAGAAAAAGGAAATCCTAAATAAGTTACTTCATCAAACTGAACAGCATCCTCAGCTCCTCTTTTATTCGCTACAATTGTTAGTAATTTAGATTTAGAGTCTTTAAAATTAATTTGTTTCAAAACAGAAGCAGTATCGCGCATTTGCGGAATTGCCTTTG
>CALDTD010000304.1 GCA_937924345.1 uncultured Flavobacteriales bacterium
AGATAATGGCTGAAATGGCTAAAGGAACTCCTGAGCAAAAAGAAATGGCTCAAGAAGCATTAAACAGATGGTGGTGGCCTTCGCTAATGATGTTCGGACCTCACGATGCAGAATCCTCAAATTCTCAACAATCTATGAAATGGGGTATTAAGTTAGAATCTAATGACGATTTACGTCAGCAGTTCATTGATAAAACTATTCCTCAAATTGAGTTAATTGGTCTAAAAATACCAGACGAGAAAGCTGAGTTAATGCCAAATGGTTCTTATAAAACAAGCGATATAGATTGGGATGAATTTTGGAATGTTATAAAAGGAAATGGGCCTTGTAATGCACAACGACTGAAGCATCATAAAAAAGCTCACGATGATGGAGCTTGGGTAAGAGAGGCTGCAGCAGCTTATGGACAAAAAAAACGAGAGTTAGTGAAATAAAAAATTAAACTCATAATTTGATTAATCATTTTATGAGTTTTTCTTTTTAAGTGATTTAAATTAAATCTTTTGAGAAGAAAAAGTATAGATTCAGTGCTTTAAATTTTCAAAAATTAACTTAACATTGTAATAAATATATTATTCTATAATAAATTAATAATGAGTAAAGATAGTCAAGGAATAGTTTGGGAAGTTTTTATTAGAACAAAAGCTGGGAAACCTTTTAGGCACGTTGGGTCAGTTCATGCTTATGATAAAGAAATGGCAATGGAAAACGCTAGAGATTTATATACAAGAAGATCAGAGGGAACAGCAATTTGGTTAGCTAAAGCAGAAGATATTGTAGCAAGTCAGCCAGAGGATGAAGGTGCTTTTTTCGAACCATCTAACGATAAACCATACCGTCATCCTACTTTTTACGAATTGCCAGAAGGAGCAAAACATATTTAATTTTTTACCATTCACAAGGCATAAACTATCATTTAATGTGCATGTTAAAACTTTTGATTTTAAACCATTGTACATTTATACATTATAAGTAACACATTATATAATGAATCATTTACAAAAGTATTGTTTAAGAATAGCAGATAATAGCTGGATTCTTGGAAATAGATTAGGAGAATATTGTAGTAAAGGCCCTTTTTTAGAAGAAGATTTAGCGATTACTAATGTAGGTTTAGATCATGTTGGTTTTGCAGAAGCTCTATATAAGTATGTAGCCGAATTAGATGGAACTAAATCTGCAGATGATTTTGCTTTTAAAAGAGCAGAACATGAATATTTAAATATTCATCTTGTAGAATATCCCAATGAAGATTTTGCATACATCATGGCTCGTCAGTTCATGTTTGATGTTTATCAATATTTCTTTTTATTAGAGTTAGTAAATAGTAAAGATGAAACATTAGCTTCTTTAGCTCAAAAATCAATAAAGGAAGTTACATACCACATTAGAAGAAGTTCGCAGTGGATGTTACGTTTAGGTGACGGGACAGAGGAAAGTCATTATAAAATACAGGGAGCATTAAATGAACTTTGGATGTATAAAGATGAATTGTTCTTTATGGATGCTACAGATGAAGAAATGATTAATGCTAATATTGGCGTTGATTTGAAATCAATACAATCAAAATGGCAAGAAAGAGTAGAAGAGGTCTTGTCTAAAGCAACACTTACTGTTCCAGAAACACCGGTATACTCATTAGAGTATGGTAAAAATGGAAATCACACCGATTATATGGGTTACATTTTATTAGACCTTCAATATCTAAATAATAAATATCCTGATGCTAAGTGGTAGTTTTTAAAATGAATTAGTTTATCTAATCCCACTATGTGTAAATCTTACACATAGTGGGATTTTTTTTACACGCTCTTTTATGTAGTTTTAAGTGTAACTTGTTGCTTTTCATTTTTTTAGTTTTTTGGTGTATGTTTTTCTACTTGATTGATAATATTAATTAAAACAAAAAAAACATGAAAACAATTACAAAGACATTAGGATTAGCAGCAGCTTTATTAACAGGAACAGTATCATTTGCACAAAACATTTCTTTAGGTTTAACTGGAGGATATCAAAGAACAAGTTATGATGCGTTCAATTTTGAAGATTCTTATAATGGTGCGGAAATAGGCATAACCGGAATTTACAGTAGTAGTTCTAGTTACGGGTTTGGTGCAGATTTAACCTATGCTAGAACAGGAGGATCGTACGAAAAAATAAATACTAGAAATGAAGTGCAGACATTTAGAGCCCAAACTGATAATATTAGGTTTACACCTAAATTTCATTATTTCTTTGGAGATTTAGAAGATAGAATTAGACCTACATTAATGGCTGGTCCAAGTGTTGGTTTCAATGTAAGAACTAAACAATTATCTAACTTTGATAATTTTCAGGATGATTTTAGAACAGTAAACCTAGGAGGTGTATTGGGAGCAGGACTACATTACCAATTAATAAACGGATTATGGTTACAAGGTTCGGTTAATTATTTAGTTGGTGCAACACAATTGAATAAAGATACACGATTAATTTCTAATAACTTAAGATCAAATGATTTGTCCCTTAATTTGGGCGTAACTTACTCACTTAACTTGGCTAAGAAAAAGTTATAATATTATAGTAATAAAATTTTAAAAAAGGGGTAATTATGTAATTATCCCTTTTTTTATTTAATAACACTTACATGTCCAATTAACCTCTTCTCTTGATTGGTGTGATCTGTATATTTTAATTTCCATACATAAACATCTTGTTGAACTTGTTTGTTTCTATAGGTGCCATTCCAATGCTTACTTATATCATCAGAAGTAAATATAAGTAACCCCCATCTATCAAATATTTGTAATTCGAAAGACGTTATTTCTTCTCCTAAAACCACAAATTGATCATTAACTCCATCTCCATTTGGTGTAAAACTATTTGGTACATAGAGAGAGCTATTTAAGAATAAATTAACTGTATCAGAATTTACGCATCCATTTGTATCTTCAGCAAAAAGTATTTGTTCTGAAGTAGTGTAAGGTGTTAAGGTTGGATTTAGACAATTAATACAAGTTAAACTATCTTCACTTTTCCAGTAATAT
>CALDTD010000305.1 GCA_937924345.1 uncultured Flavobacteriales bacterium
TAAAATCCAAAGTCCTTTTAAGATATAGGGATAATAAAAGTAGATGAGCTATATGAAGCGTAGCAAAATATGTAAGTACATTATAAAAGTTAATAATTTTATAAAAGTACAGTAGAATTAAGCCTATAAAGGATAATCTAAATAATATATTTTTTAATAAAGCGGGATAAATTATTTTTGACTTCGTATTGAGGTATGCTTCAAAAATTAAGATGTATATGTAACAAAAAGATATTGTAACTATAAATTCTAAATTTTCAATTATAATTACATTACGCAGAAGAAAAAGTATGATTAGCGAAAAGGTAAAGGCCAAAAAAGGAAGCAAAACTAGAATTGATAAAAAATTATTTTTGCTTTCATCGTCTTTATTAAAATAAAAATAAAACCTAAGAGCAGCGGAATCCATTCCTAGCATGACTAAAGGTAAAATCAAAAACGACTTGTCCAAGATTAGTCTTATTTCACCAATTTGATCCGAACTTAGTATTTTAGTTTGAATAAATAAAATACTTACAGTTGCAATAATAACCCCAATATAATTGACTATAGTTACATTTAAACTGTTTTTAATGATGACTCCCACTAAGTTTTTTTATTGCAAGTTACTAATTAAATGAATTGCTAACTAATCAATAATTTGATAGATGTAAAAGGCAGTAATTTTAAATGATTATATTTGATTAATAATACATATTTATTTTATGAGTGCTGATAATATTTCTCAGAAAGAAGTAGCTAATTACTACAATGATTTTGCAAAAAAACAAGTTAGAACGGGGTTGAACTTAAGACATTATAAATCTTTTGATTTTATAAAAAAATACGGACTCAAAAAATCACACGATGTATTAGAAGTAGGATGTGGTATAGGCACATTTACAGAATTACTTTTGGGTTATCTAAAAAAAGGAAGCATTGTAGGAACTGATATTAGCTCAACAAATATCGAAGTTGCTCAACAAAGGTTATCTAAATATAAGAATTCAGAATTCTTAGTCACAGACATGATAGGATTTAAAAGTACAAAGAAATTTGACTTTATTGTGATGTTAGATGTATTAGAACATATACCTGTAAGTCAGCATATGGCTCTTTTTGAGTCGTTTAATAGTGTTTTAAAAGAAGATGGAACAATTTTTATTAATATACCGCATCATATTTGTTTAGATTATATAAGAAAGCATACTCCAGAAAAAATGCAAATTATAGATCAATCTCTTTCAACGGATCTAATTATTGATAGTATTTATAAGAATAACTTAAGAATAGTTAGTTTAAATTCTCATTCTATTTTTAATAAGGTTAATGATTATCAGCGAATAATAATAAAACATTCAAAAAGTGTAGATAGCCTAGAACCATTCAAACAATCAAAAATTATTAAAGAGAAACTCTACTATAGAGTAAGAGCTTTTTTTAGTAATCTATAAATGGAAAGAAAAATTATATATTGTTTTCCTAACAAATCTACATTTGTTTTAAAAGATATATCAATTCTTTCCAATTCATTTAATGTTGTTTTTACAGATTATAGTTGGAGTAACAAATTAAAACTACCTTACTACTTTATTAGACAGTTTTTTTTTCTACTAAAGCATCTTAAAAGTTCAAACGGTGTTTTAATTATGTTTGCTGGTTTTTGGTCTGTTGTGCCAGTGTTCTTAGCAAAGTTTTTTTCAAAGCCTTCATATTTAATTTTAGGTGGTACCGATTGTGTTTCTTATCCTGATTTAAACTATGGAAGTCTCAGAAAGAAAGGTTTAAAAAAAGCAATTAGTTATTCTGTAAAAAACTGTACTGCTTTATTGCCTGTAGCAAGAGAATTAATTGATCATGAAAATATATACTATAATACACCTTACAAAAAACAGGGGTTAAAGGCTTTTTTTCCTGAACTTGACACACCGGTCTTTGAAATTGCAAATGGCTACGAATTTTCAAATGAGAGAATAGATTATAAAAGAGTTGAAAATTCTTTTATAAGTGTTGCTTTGGTTAATGATGAGGTTAGGTATGTTTTAAAAGGGTTTGATAAAATTAGATTACTAGCAGAAAATAACCCTAATAATCAGTTTACATTAATTGGTTTGTCAGAAGCTATTATTGATAAGTATTTTAAGGCATTTACGAACGTAACTTGTTATGGGGCTTTAAGTAGTTTAGAAATAGAACAACTATTAGTTAAGCACGAGTTTTACTTACAGTTAAGCATTTCAGAGGGACATCCTAACGCCTTATGCGAAGGAATGATAAATGGGTGTATTCCCATAGGCTCTAATGTTACGTCTATCCCAAGACTTATCGGGATTTCTGGTTTTGTGATAGACAAAAGGGATGATGTGCACATTTTGGATGT
This sequence comes from uncultured Flavobacteriales bacterium, assembly GCA_937924345.1. Lineage (GTDB taxonomy): Bacteria > Bacteroidota > Bacteroidia > Flavobacteriales_D > Parvicellaceae > S010-51. The sequence goes on from CALDTD010000305.1 coordinate 2,360, forward strand.
TGTAAATCAGGCTCTTGAATTGTCGAAGGAAGAAAAAAACAGATTAAGTTTAACGGCTCAGGAAATCATAAAAAATAATTACAACCTGTCCAATAGAGAAAGTAAACTTACTACTCTTTTTTAATTAGAATGATTGAAAAAATAATTGAGAATTAGTTTTGGGCTAATCCCTCCTTATAAACTTCTAAACATCTTTCACGAGCAAATTTATGTTCTATCATTGGTTGAGGATAGGTAAGCTCATCAAAATCTTTTACCCAAATTCTGATGTATTCTAGCTGCTTATCAAACTTTTTTATTTGCTCATGCGGATTGAAAATTCTAAAATAAGGTGCTGAATCGCATCCAGTCCCAGCAGACCATTGCCAGTTTCCATTATTTGCTGATAATTCATAATCTAATAGTTTCTTTGCAAAATAGGCTTCACCCCATTTCCAATCTATTAAAAGATGCTTGCATAAAAAACCTGCGGTTATCATTCTTACACGATTATGCATATAGCCTGTCTCATTTAGTTGTCTCATTCCGGCATCAACAATAGGGTAGCCAGTTTCTCCTTTGCACCACTTTTCAAAATCACCCTCATTGTTTCTCCAAGCTATTCTATCATATTTAGATTTAAAATTGTTTGTTACCACTTTTGGGAAGTGTGCCAAAATTTGCATAAAAAACTCTCTCCAAATCAATTCGCTCATAAAAG
>CALDTD010000306.1 GCA_937924345.1 uncultured Flavobacteriales bacterium
AACCTAGCTGAAACTTTTAAATATATATCGGGACAATATTTAACATTAAAGTTTGATGTTAATGGAACTGAAGAAAGAAGAGCTTATTCACTGTGTTCTTCTCCATCAACAGATAATTTTCCTGAAGTAGCAGTAAAAAAAGTTGAAAACGGAATTGTTTCAAACCATATTAATAATAACCTTAAAGAAGGAGATGTTGTTGCTGTAATGCCTCCTCAAGGTAATTTCATTTTAGAAACTAATGATAAATCAGAGAATCATTACGTAGCTTTTGCAGCTGGAAGTGGAATTACTCCAATTTTTTCAATGATTAAAAGCGTAACCCAAGAAGAGCCTAAAAGCAAGTTCACCCTTATTTATGGAAATAAAACTAAAGCATCTACAATTTTTGGAAGTGAATTAAGAGAAATAAAAAATCTAACCATAATTAATACCTACACTCAAGAAAAAACTGGAAATTCAATAGCAGAAGGTAGAATCAATAGCGATAAAATTGCAGAAATTATAAAAGAAAACACTTCTATTTTAAAAGCGGACAAATACTTTTTGTGCGGACCTGAAGAAATGATTGTAGCTGCTTCTGGAAGTTTGAAGGAATATGGTATTGAAGAAGAAAAAATTAATTACGAATTGTTTACTACTCCAGTTCTTTTAGCAGATGAAAGTCCTAAAGAAATTTCAGACTTTTCTGGCGAAGCTAAAGTAACAGTTATTTACGATGATGAAGAAGTTGAATTTTCTTTAAAAGCTAATGGCGCTACAATTTTAGATGCAGCAATGGAAAACGATGTTGACGTTCCATTTTCTTGTAAGGGTGCTGTTTGTTGTACTTGCAAAGCTTTAGTTACAGAAGGTAAAGCAACAATGGATGCTAACTATTCTCTTAGCGAAAGTGAAGTTGAAGAGGGTTATATTTTAACATGTCAAGCTCACCCAGCTTCACCAACACTTAAAGTAGATTTTGACGAAGCCTAAATAAAGCAACTTCTTCACAAGTTATACGTCTTTAAATAAAAGATTTCTAATTTAAACTACACCCTCTTTAATTCCACATTTGTCATTAAAATTATGGCAAGTAACACAATTTGTTTTTTATTGAAGGTTAGGTAGTTATGATTTTTTACCTTTATTTTCGATAAACTTATGAAGTATATTTTAATATTATTTTTTTACATCCTAGCGTTAAGCCATTGTTTTAGTCAATGTAATAATATACCTATAGATTTAAACTCTTGGTCTTCACAAGGAGGAAATTGGGATGTCGCAGCAAATGGAACGTCAGTTAATCAAACAGTTAATGGTCCTGCCGTATATTTTCTAAGTCCTCAAGAATTTATAAATGTTCAAATAACAGGAACTCTTAGAACTAATGATGGTGATGATGACCAAATGGGATTTGTGTTTGGAGTTGAAGGGACTATTGGAGTTGGAAACTTTAATTATTTTCTATTTCAATGGGATGAGGGAGGACTTGGAAATGGAATGTATATTAGAGAGTATAATCAAACTGGACTAATTGCCACTCATCTTTCTCTCCCTGGAAATCATTGGACTAGAGGGGTAAACCATAACTTTACACTCACCTATAAGTCTAGCAATGTTGTTGTAGCAATGGACGATGTTCAAGTTATGGATATAGACGGGTGTTTTAACCCAGGTAAATTCGGATTTTATAATCAATCTCAAGCAAATGTTACTTATTCCAACTTTCAATATTTACCTACTTCGGATTTTATATTCACCTCTCCAGACGAAATATGTATTTATGATCAAGCAGCAACAGACGTATTTTGTCTTAATGGAAATACTAATCCTTACAACGAAATACGTTGGGACTTTGGAGATGGCACAATTATCCCTAATGTAACTAATGCTCAACACACATATTCTAGTGCTGGAAATTATACAATAGAATTATACGTAAGAGACTTTGGGGGGTGTGAAGACTCTGTATCTAAAACAATTCGTGTTTTCGATCCAGCTTTTACATTAGGACCAGATCAAACCATTTGCCCTGGAGCTTTTGATGCTACATTTACATCTTCCAATACTAATACTGGAAATGCTTACAATTGGTCTTCTGGAGAAACAACTCCTAGTATAACGAAAAATACCACTGGACAATACAGATTAACTTTAACAGATGTTAATGGTTGTATCGATAAAGATACAGTAAACTTAGTTGTCGGAACTTTACCTACTGTTGATTTTACGGCCGCTTCTAAATGCCTTTATGATTCGGTTGACTTTACAAACAATACACAAGGAGGACAATCTTATTTTTGGGATTTTGGAGATGGAAATACTTCTACTGTAACCAGTCCAAAACATAAATATACATCAACTGGGAATTTTAATATCAAACTTGTAACCAATTTCCCTGGAGGTTGTAGTGATTCTATTACTAAGTCTATTACAATATTTGATGTTCCTAATGCGGAATTTATCGGAAATGATGATTGTTTTAATATAAATGCTGTTTTTACTAATCAATCAACCATTGCTAGTGGAGTTATTGCAAATAATATTTGGGATTTTGGAGATGGTTCAGCTAATGGAACGCAAATTAACGAAAATCATAATTATGGGTCTGCTCGGAACTATATAGTTAGTTTAATTACCATAAGTAACAATCTTTGTGTTGATACTATATCAAAAACATTTTCTAGACACGCAATTCCAAGTATAGATTTTAACTTTTCTAATAAATGTGCTTACGATACTATAGAATTCACTAACCTATCTACAATTGTATCTCCATCTGTTTTTCAAAGTTTCGAGTGGGATTTTAACGATGGAAATACAAGTAATTTAGATAATATAAAATATAAATATAATAGTGCAGGAAATTATAATGTAAAACTTGTTGGAACCACTCAATTTGGTTGTAAGGACTCTGTAAGTAAACAAATTACTGCATTTTCAATACCAAGTGCCGCATTTATATTTAATAATGATTGTGAGAACGAAAATGCAATTTTCAATAATCAGTCAAATATAGCGAACGGAACAATTACTAATTGGGATTGGACATTTGGAGATGGAA
>CALDTD010000307.1 GCA_937924345.1 uncultured Flavobacteriales bacterium
CTTACCCAACTTACAAATGGAAAGAAAACAATTAACATCCAAATTACTCCAAAAATATTGAAGAGTAAATGTGCTCTAGCAGCTCTTTTAGAGTGAATATTCCCTATCATAGCGGCTAAGTTTGCTGTAATTGTTGTTCCTATATTTTCTCCTAATACAATTGCAGCCGCAAATTCTAGTGGTAATCCTTCTGCAACAAAAATTAAAGTTAAAGCCATTGCAGCACTAGAAGATTGAACAACTACTGTTAGTATAGTTCCAATTAAAACAAACAAGAAAATTGCCCCATAACCTCCTTCTCCCAAACTTGTAATAAAAGAAATAAATGCCTCATTTTCTTCAAGATGTAATACTTTAACTTCTCCTTTTAAGGCAGAAAGTCCCATAAATAAAAGTGCAAAACCGATTAAAAATTCACCAAAAGATTTTAATTGGTCTTTATTTACGAAAAGTAAAGGAACACCAATTGCCAAAACGGGTAAAGAATATGAAGCTAAACTAAATTTAGAAAATCCTAATAAAACCAATAACCAAGCTGTCATTGTGGTTCCAATATTAGCACCCATTATTACGCCTATTGCTTGTCTTAGTGAAAGTAAACCAGCATTTACAAAACTTACAATCATTACGGTAGTTGCAGAAGAAGATTGTATAATTGAAGTGGTAAGAAAGCCAGTAAAAATTCCAGACAATCTGTTCGAGGTAATGGCTCTAAGAATAACTCTTAACTTGTCACCAGCAGCTTTTTGAATTCCTTCACTCATGACTTTCATTCCATAAATAAAAAATCCTAGAGCACCAATAATGGATAAAATACTAAATAGTCCCATAAAATGTTAAATCAACTAAAACAAAGATAACCGAAAGACAATTGCTTGTTTTTCTTTTAATATTAAGGAATTGTTAATTAATAGAAACACAATGTTAATTTAAAGTTAATTAAAGTACTCATATTTGTATGATTTTAATCGTAAAAGGATTGTAAGATTTTTTTATTATTTTCGTAATCTTACTTTTTAAAATATGAAGGATTTAATAGCAGCATTTACTACTCAATTAGCAGATGCGCTTACAATAGGAGAAAGTTCAAAACTTTCTAATAAAGATTTAAAATTTAGTAACATAGTAATTACTGGTTTAGGTGGTTCTGGAATTGGAGGTAAAATTGTAGCTCAACTTGTTCAAAATCAGGTTAACGTTCCAATTACAGTCAATAATAGTTATAGTTTACCAGCTTTTGTTAATGAAAATACATTGGTAATTGTTAGTAGTTTTTCTGGAAATACAGAAGAAACACTAGAAGCCATGGAGATAGCCGAAAGTAAAAATGCTGAAATCGCTTGTATTTCTTCTGGTGGGAAGGTTTTAGAAAAATGTAAAGAGAATAACTATAATTATATTCTATTGCCAGAGTGTCATTCGCCTCGAGCAATGCTAACTTATTCACTTACACAACAGTTTTTCTTATTACATCATTATGGATTTATAGGAAAAGACTTTAAACAAAATATAGCTGATTCTATTCGTTTAATTGAGAACGAGTTAGAGGATATTAAACTTATAGCTCAAAAAGTAGCAAAAGGTATTGCCGGTAAGACTACAGTTATTTATTCAGATGACCGATTTGAGGGTGTTTCTGTTCGTTTGAGACAACAATTAAACGAAAATGCTAAAGTATTGTGTTGGCACCATGTGTTACCAGAAATGAACCACAACGAACTAGTTGGTTGGGCTGGTGGAAAGGAAGAATATGCAGTTATTCTTTTTAGAAATAAATCAGACTATAGCCGTACTCAAAGAAGAATGGAAATTTCTAAAGAAGTAATTGAAACATATACTTCAACACATTTCGAAATATGGTCTAAGGGTGAATCTGATATTGAAAATGCACTTTATTTAATTGCACTTGGAGATTGGATTTCTATTTGTTTGGCAGAATTACTAAATGTTGATCCTGTAGAGATAAGGGTAATTAACCATTTAAAAGGAGAATTAGCAAAAATCTAGTTTTAGATGATCGAAAATACAGTCATTTTTGAAGATTTAGGGCTTACAGACTATAAAGTTGCTTGGGACTATCAAACGGCGTATTTTGAAGAAACAGTTGCTGCTAAACTAAAGAATAGAAAGGCAGCAGATGAGGAACCAAAAATAGAAACAAAGAATAGATTAATATTCTGTCAGCATCCTCATGTTTATACTTTAGGTAAAAGCGGGAACGAAACCAACCTTTTAATTGGAGAAGCAATTTTAAAACAAAAAGGAGCAACTTATTATAAAATAAATAGAGGGGGAGACATTACCTATCATGGACCTGGACAATTGGTTGGTTACCCTATCTTTGATTTAGATTTATTTTTTAGTGACATTCATAAATATCTTCGTTTTTTAGAAGAAGCAATAATTGTTACACTAAAAGAGTACGATTTAATTGGGGAAAGAAGCGAAGGAGAAACAGGAGTTTGGTTGGATGTTGGTAAACCGTCGGCCAGAAAAATTTGTGCTTTAGGTGTAAAAACTAGTCGTTGGGTTACGATGCA
>CALDTD010000308.1 GCA_937924345.1 uncultured Flavobacteriales bacterium
ATTATGACTCTAATTATTAAAGTTGAAGAAAATAAAATAGAAAAGAAAGAGTTTGGTGTCTTTAGCTTTGTTCCTATGCTAATGAATAAGCAACATTAAGAATATAATTTACTATTAAACAAAGATTAAAAAGACAATTTATAGTCTTAGTTTGACGTTTGGTAAGTGAAAGGAATCATTTATTTATGAATGTAGAGTTTTAAAAAAAGATAGACCAAAATAACAAATTATTAATTATGAAAAATTATACATTAATAGCAATTATTTTAGTGAGCTTTATCACTAGTTCATTTGCACAGGAATTAAAAAAAGTAACAGCAGAGACTCAATTTAGAGTGGTTAATCTAGCAAATACACCTTATATTCCAAATTTAAAGTTTCGTTATTTTATTAATGAAAAGTCAGCAATAAGAACAACATTTGATTATAATTCAGCAACTTCAATTAGAGAGATTAACGAAGTTGACGGAGATGGAATAGGGACAGTAGAAAAAAACAATACTTTGCTTGCTTTTTCTTTGGGGTATGAACATCATTTTAAGACAGATAAAGTTTCTCCTTATGTAGGTGCTGAACTAAAAGTTTTTTCAGGTAATATAAACGAGTTTGGCTCTAGGACAGATTCTGTAGTGTTTATTCCGAATTTTAATTATACATCCAAAAGACCAGTTTCAGGTTTTGGTTTTCATTTATTCACAGGAGTAGATGTGGATATTTCGAAAACTCTTTTTGTGGGAACAGAATTAGGGTTTGCTTTTCAATCAATCCAACAAAAAAGAGGAACCTTTAATACAAAAGATGCTAGTTCTCTATCAGACGCTGATGTAACAACAGATATACCTTCACTTACTAACTCTACATTTAGCTTAATTAATGTAGGAGTTGTTCGTTTGGGTTGGAGGTTCTAAAAACAAGAAATGAATTTAGAAAAAATATTACAGAAACGAAGTAACAATAAATGTGAACTTTGTAATTCTGAAGCCGATTTAGCGATTTATCCAATTGCTCCCAAATTCGAAGGAACCGAGAAAGATTCTATTTACAGTTGTAAAAAGTGTACTGATCAAATAGAGGGCAATGTATCACTTGATCCCAACCATTGGCGTTGCTTAAACGATGCTATGTGGAGTGACGTAGAAGGTGTTAAAGTGTTGTCTTGGCGAATGTTAAATCGTTTAAAATCTGAAGGTTGGCCTCAAGACTTACTAGATATCTTTTATATTGAAGAAGAAACCTTAGAGTGGGCAAAAGCTACAGGAGAGGGAATTCCTGAAGAAGATAAGGTAATTCATAAAGATGTAAATGGAGTGGTTTTAAATACTGGAGATTCGGTTGTTCTGATCAAAGATTTAAAAGTGAAAGGTGGAGGTTTTACAGCAAAGCGTGGAACTGCTGTTAGAAGAATTTCTTTAGATCTAGATAATCCAAACTACATTGAAGGTAAAGTAGAAGGGCAAACTGTTGTAATTATAACTGAATATGTCAAGAAGTTATAATTTTTTTAAAACTTATAAGGTTAAAAAAGTAAAGATTAATTCTGGTATTTAATATAGTTTTAATATTTTGGCACAAATATTGAAAAGCAAGGGAAAACTAAAACAAAAAATTATGAAAAGTTCAAGACTTATTACATTAGCATCAGCATCATTATTATTAGTAGCATCGTGTAGCTCTAAGAAGAAAATAGTAGAGAAAGACGTCAAACAAAGAGGTGAGGTTTTAATTGAAAATTATTGTTCAGAAGACAAACACATGTCTACGAGTAAGATATTTAGATCTAATGCCATTGGTGAGAGTATGGATCAAATGACAGCAAAGAAAAAAGCAAGATCTAATGCACAGGCTGAATTAGCAAAAACAATTAGTTCTACAATGAAAATTGTTGGTGATAATTTTGTTAAGTCTTCAGAGTTTAATAATAAAGAGGAAGTTACAGAAACGTTCAATGAAATGTCTAGAACAGTTGTTGATCAAGAGTTAACAGGAGCAATTAAAATTTGTGAAAAGTTTACTAAAACTGAAAATGGTAATTATAAATGTTATATGGCTCTAGAATTGTCTGGAGAGAAAATTGTAACTAAATATAATGAAAGACTTTCTAAGAACGAACAAATAAAAGCTGATTACAACTACGAAAAGTTTAAAGAAACTTTTGAAAAAGAAATGGAGAAATTAGCTAACCAACAATAACATTTAATTCATATTTTGAAATAAAGCCAAATAGTTTCGATTGTTTGGCTTTATTTTTAAAGTTTTTCTGCATAACCAAAATTAGGATGAAAAAACTACTGTTTATATCGCTTTTAATCTATTTTTCAAGTTGTACAACTACAGAAAAAGTCGTGGACTATTCTAGTGCTCCAACTTGGGTGCAAGAACATCCACTATCTGATCATTATTACATTGGAATTGGAGTCTCAAAAAAAAGAGGTGTGGACGATTACAGAGCGCAATCAAAAAAAAATGCGCTTAGCGAAATTTCATCAAGTATTTCTGTTTCTGTAAGTAGCAACTCTATTTTACAACAGCAAGAAAATAACGGTAAGTTCAAAGAAATGTTTGATTCTTCAACAGAGACTTTTACCAATAACGAATTATCTGGTTGTCAACAGGTAGGAAGATGGGAAAATGGATCAGAATATTGGACTTATTACAAATTAAGTAAAGCAAAGGTAGAAGAAGCAAAAACGAATGCTATTCAAGATGCTACAATTAGTCTTAAGCAAGCACTTAAGTTTGATCGTCAAAATGATTTCCCAAGAGCAGTTTCAAATTATGCTCTAGCTTTATCTGCGATTAAACCGTATTTAGGCGATCGTTTAAAAACTACCCTCGATGGGGAAACTATTTTTTTAGGACAATACATAATAGATCATTATAGATCCCTAATTAATGCTGTAGATTTAACTTATAATAAGGAAGATAGTTTAAAATATGATGCTTTTAAACCAATACGGCGTTTAGAAGTTTCTTTAACAAGGAGTGGGAGTCCTGTTAAAAATATACCCCTCAAAATTAGACCAACATCTTTTGTATATAATGGAGAATATAAATTTAATAATAAAGGTAAAGTTTTGCTGCCTGCTATAAATGCTACAACTTACCGTTCGAAAGAGGTGGTAGTTTTATCTATGGATGTAGAACAATTAATTGAGGAGTCAGTTACTGATGATTTAGTAAAAGAAATTTTAAGAAGTTATGAGACGACATATTTAGAGCTGATTTATCGTTTAAATGAACCAAAATATACAGCACCTGCACCGAGTACAAGTTCTCCTCAAAACGAAAGCAGTAATCAAACCAGTAATACGGAAAGCAATAATAGTAACAGTGGTAACAATCCTTCTACAAATAGTCAAAATCGAGGTCGTGAATTTAAGTTTAAAAAGTTTTCAGATAATTTAAATAGAAGCCTACAAAGAATAAATGAAGTAGCAAATGAGGTGAATGAAATAGGAAAGACTATTGGTGAATCAACTACAAAAGCACCTGCACAAAATCTAGATTCATATAAAAATAATACTGAACAGTTGTTAGGCCTAGCTAACGAAAATAGTTTCGAAGACGATAAGCTGATGAATATAAAACAGTTTCTAAAATCTAAAAATCCAAGTTTTTTAACTCATGAAGTTGAGCTAGCCATACAAAAATTCACTTTTGAAGATAAGAGGTTAGAACTGGCTAAAATGTTATACCCTCACACTTCAGATAAATCTAATTATTATACTATCAATAAGTTATTTAATTTTAGTAATTCTAAACAAGAACTAAACGAGTTTATTAATAAATAGCGGTTGATTGTAAGGAATATTAAAATGTATTAGGAATTAAGTAACACATTATTTTAAGTTAAATAATGTCTTTTTTGTATTTGTAAAGCAACTGTTTTTTGTATATTTATGATTAAATAAATGAAAAGCACTATTAAACATATCTTCAACAAAGTTGCTGAATTAAAAAGAAGTCCAGAGTGATTTTTATGTTTTTAATTTAATTCATTTTCTGCTGTGTATAAGCAGCTTTTATTTACAAATTATTTATTTAAATGTCACGTTACCATAAATTAGGTAGTATTCCTCCTAAAAGACATACTACATTCAAAAAAGAGGATGGAGGTTTATATCAAGAAGAACTATTTGGCACTGAGGGTTTTTCAGGTATGTCGTCTTTATTATATCATGTTCATCCTCCAACAGTTGTTACAGAGATTAGACAAATAAAAGATTTAACGCCTAAAATTGCGTTAGAAAAAAATATGAAGGCACTAAGCCTTAAAGGTTTTTCTTTACCAAAAGAAAAAGATTTTATTGAAAGTCGAAAGACGCTTTTTGTAAACAATGATTTACATATTGGTATTGCTGCCCCAAAAGAATTTTCTAAAGACTATTTTTATAAAAATGCAGATGCAGACGAAATGATTTTCGTACACAAAGGTTCGGGAGTTTTTAAGTCTTCTTATGGTAATATCCCTTTCGAATATGGAGATTACTTAATTATTCCAAGAGGAACTATTTATCAGTTAGATTTTAAAAACGAAGATAATCGTTTATTATATGTAGAGTCATTTAGTCCAATATACACACCAAAAAGATACAGAAATCAATTTGGACAATTATTGGAACACGCTCCTTTTTGTGAAAGGGATATTAAAGTCCCTCAAGACCTACAAACACACGATGAGAAAGGAGAATTTAAAATAAAGATTAAAAAACAAGGTGTACTTTGGGAATATACTTATGGTAATCATCCTTTTGATGTTGTTGGTTGGGATGGATTTAATTATCCGTATGCATTTTCTATCCATGATTTTGAACCAATTACTGGGAGAATTCATCAGCCGCCACCAGTTCACCAAACATGGGAAGCAAGAGGTTTTGTAGTCTGTTCGTTTGTACCCAGAAAGTACGATTATCATCCGAAGTCAATCCCAGCACCATATCACCATAGTAATATAGATTCAGAAGAGATTTTATATTATGTTGATGGAGATTTTATGAGTAGAAATAATATAGAACAAGGACAATTTACTTTACATCCAGGTGGAATACCACATGGTCCACACCCAGGAGCAATAGAACGGTCGGTTGGAAAAACAGAAACAGAAGAGTTAGCAGTTATGATAG
>CALDTD010000309.1 GCA_937924345.1 uncultured Flavobacteriales bacterium
AACGACACTAAAGACTTTGATTTTATAATTAGAAACAAAAAAGGAAGACAATACAAAATTTTAAAAATTGCAGGGATTTTAGGTATTGTAATTGTAAGTTTTTTCGCTAGTAAGACACTTTTAAAACCAAAATTAGAAAAATTAGAGAAAACTGAAACCATAACAAACCAAAGTTCAACTCAAAACAAAATAAAACCTCCTATTAAGAACATAACTATTCCATTTGAAACATTTACTATTAATCCTAATATAAAACAAACAGTAAAAGCTAGTGATGGTACTAATATAGTTATTCCTAAAAACGCTTTTATAGATAGCAACTCATTATTACACAATAAAAATGTCTTTTTAAAATATAGAAAATACGAAACCCTTCCTGAAATATTCCTATCGGGAATTCCTATGACTTATGACTCTGCTGGTACAGAGTACCATTTTGAATCTGCAGGGATGTTTGAAATTAAAGCATTTGATGTCGATGGAAATTTATTAACCACTAATCCAGGGGCTAGAATTATAGTAGAAATGACATCAAAAAACCCTGATCCTAAGTTTAACCAATATTTCTTAAATCAAGAGAGAAATTGGGTCTTCTCCAATGGGGTTTTAGCAAGTACTGGAAATACTTTAAACATATTTAATGAATCAATTCCATTTGAACAAAAGCGACTGAAAAATAAACAAAGAATTAAAAGAGCTAAGCAAAAAATGGATAGTATAATTAACGCAAAGATTCCAAGAGTTCCTAGTACAGCTAATAAAGATAGATATGCATTGAATCTAAAATTTGACTCCACAGAATTTCCAGAATTAGCCCCTTTTAAAAACGTTTTATTTGAAGTTAATCCAAACAATCCAGAATTCGACTTGCAAGAAATAAAAGACAATTGGAAAGATATAGCGTTAACAAAAAATAAGGATCAATACTTATTAACCCTCTATAAAAACGGAGTTAAAAGAACAATTAAGATTGCTCCGGTAATCTCTGAATCAGATATAGAAAGAGCCAATAAAACTTATGCAAAATTATTGAGTGACTTAAAAATTAAAGAAAATGAACTTTTTCTAAAAGAAACTACTCTTATTGATTCGCTAAACAAAGAGAACAAATCAATTGAAGATTCAATAAGATCCATAAATCTAGAGGCTGAATCCATTGCTTATGAAATGAGTGAAGAACAAAAAAACGAAAATTTAGTTTATCGAATTTTTATAGTTGAAAAATTTGGTATTTATAACTCCGATTGCCCATCAAATTTACCAAATGGTGAAAATATTGATATCCCTTTGTTTGTCAATAAAAAAAATATCGACGATACTTTACTTTTCAATTCGCTGTATTTAGCAGAATATGGTTCGAATACAATTTACACTCTTTATAAAAATTCTTTTGAGCACGAAATCAGTTTTTCCCCTAAAAGGGAAACTATTATATGGGGAATTACAAATAAAAATAAAATTGCCGTTTATAATTTTAAAAATTATAAATCTAATAACACTTTACAAATGGAATTAAACACCATCAGTGATGTAACTAATTTAGATTCAATTCGTAATATTCTTCAATGGAAGTAAAACTTTTATTCATACTTATTTTTAGCATATACTTTAACCTTGCGTTTTCCCAACGTGAGATTATTGATATTCAACTAGATCGAAACAAATCAACAATAGAAATTTATAGTGACTCTAGCTTTTTTATTGAAAAGAAAACAATTATAAAGGTTGATTACAAAGGGGATGGAGCTTTAGTAAAAGTAAAAAATTCGGAGGGGAATATTAGAAGAATTGGAAAAGGACTTTACGAAGTTAGTTTTCCGCAAAACACAACTTCAAAAGCTACGGTTTTAAAGCTCTATGAGAAGACGCCAAAAAATGAAATAATTTTATTGCTTACAAAAGCTTATCGGTTAGAACGTATTCCTCCCCCGCTTATTACAATTGGAGGAGTGAAAAATGATTCTTCAATAAATATTGAACATCTAATTAGAGATAATTATGTTAGATCTTTTGATACTGTTGATAAACAGTTACTAATGACACACTCATTTACCATAAACTTCTCTGGTCAAGATTCAATAAGAATAAAGGGAAATAAGATACCTATAAGCGTTAAACAGAAGTTGTACTCTATAGAAGAAGGAGGAAAGTTATCTCTTTCAAATATTTATACAATTTTACCCGATCAAAGAATTTATGTCACAAATTCAGCATCTGTATTTTTAATTCAAACAGATCAGTATAGTGTGGGAAAGAGAAGGTTCATTAAACCTTAAATCTACGCCATACATTTGTTGAACTAATCTAGAAAGCTTTGCAATCTCTACACATAATTTTCTATCTTTGAACTTCAAATTTCGAAGCTTAGATTATGAAAATTAGAAAGAAAGAGGCGCTAGATTATCACAGTAATGGTAGAAAAGGAAAAATTGAGGTTATTCCAAGTAAACCCTACAGTTCTCAAAGAGATTTATCTCTAGCCTATTCTCCTGGTGTTGCAGAACCGTGTCTTGAAATAGACAAGGATAAATCTAAAGTTTATGATTACACAGCTAAAGGAAATTTGGTTGCAGTAATTTCTAATGGCACTGCTGTTTTGGGACTTGGTGACATTGGTCCAGAAGCTTCAAAACCTGTTATGGAGGGTAAAGGTTTACTTTTTAAAATCTATGCAGATTTAGATGTATTTGATATTGAAGTAGACGCTACTGATATTGACTTATTTGTTCAAACAGTAAAAGCAATTTCTCCCACATTTGGAGGAATTAATTTAGAAGATATAAAAGCCCCAGAAGCTTTCGAAATTGAAGAACGCTTAAAAGAGGAATTAGACATTCCTATTATGCATGATGATCAGCATGGGACAGCAATCATATCATCAGCAGCACTATTAAATGCATTAGAATTAGCAGATAAAAAAATTGAAGACATACAAGTTTTAGTTAGTGGTGCGGGAGCTGCAGCAATTTCTTGTGTTCAGTTATACGTTTCGCTTGGTGTAAAAAAAGAAAACATATTACTTTTTGATTCTAAAGGAGCAATTACTACTAAAAGAGATAACTTAGATAAATATAAGCAACGTTTTGCTGTTGATACAGAAATAGAAACACTAGAAGAAGCATTTAAACAAACGGATGTCTTTTTAGGACTTTCTAAAGGTGATATTGTTTCAAAAGAAATGATTGCTTCTATGCCAGCTAACCCTATTGTTTTTGCATTGGCTAATCCAGATCCAGAAATTTCTTATAAAGATGCTATTGGTGTTAGAGAAGACATTATTATGGCAACGGGAAGGTCAGATAACCCAAATCAAGTAAATAATGTACTTGGTTTCCCGTT
>CALDTD010000310.1 GCA_937924345.1 uncultured Flavobacteriales bacterium
TTAAATTAATGGGAGATGCAAACTCTTCTAAAGACAAAAACTTATTGACTCAATTAATGGATTTTGCTTCTAAAACTGGATTAGGAAATTCAAAAGCTAAAGATTTGATGTAGAAATAACTAATTTAAGTATCCAAACCTAACAAGTTTTAAAAACCTGTTAGGTTTATTTAACAAAAAAGTAATGCTTAAACTTATTTATTGTTTAGTTTTTATACTTCTATTCTTTGATCATTTCCATTCTCAACAAAACATAAAATCAGTTAAAAAGGATATTTATTGTTATGATGTTAAAGATGGATGTATTTATCAAGACGCTTTTAATTTGACCATTGATTCTATTTACAAAATTGATTCAACATTTTTTAACAGTCGAAAATATTACATTATTATTGAATTAGATGGAAGGTATAACGAGCTTCATTTACTTATATCAAACGGAATGAAAAGCTTTTCAATTTTAGACACCGACCTTAATAAGGTTGACTCTCTTGTTTGTCAAAGTGGCATAAGTAAATATTGGTCTTTATCTATAAAAGAAAAATGGAAGGATACTCTTAAGTCATTTGCTAAAAAATCTAGGGAATATGATGATGCATATGAACCAATTTGTTTAATTGTAACAAAAAAAAGGAATAAATTTAAGGTTAAACATATCTTTTAGATAGAAAAATATAAAAACCAATCTCCCTAACCCTCTTCGCCAAGAGGGAATTAAAACTTTAGTTCAAACAAACACTTAATCTACATAATAAAAAGAACCTCATTCTTATTTAATCATATTAACTAAAAAATTGAAAACAACTTAAAGGTCTCCCTTGGAGAAGGGAGATTTAGAGGGATTGATTTACAAAATGAAACTGATGCAAAATAAGTCAAACTATAATAAAAACTTAAGACCACTAGCTAGAAAATTAAGAAACAGTTCTACTATTGGAGAGGCTTTATTATGGAATGATTTGAAAGGCAAAAAAATGTTAGAACATACATTTAATCGGCAGTTTCCTATGCTAGTAGGAAATAAAAAAATTATCGTTGATTTTATTTGTAGAAAATTAAAACTAATAATAGAGGTTGATGGTTACTCTCACACATTTAAAATAGATGAAGATGAAAGTAGAGACACTATCCTTAAGAAAGAAAATTATACTGTTTTAAGGTTTCTAGAAAAGGATGTAAAACAAGACATTGAGAATGTAATTAGGGAAATTGAGATTACTATTAAAAATTTAGAAGAAACACAAGATCAATCCCCCTAGCCCCCTTCGCTAAGGGGGAATAAAGTTTCGTTTTATTATCATTAAGCACATTAAAAAAGATAGAATAATAATTCAATTATTATCAAAAAAAAACAACAAGAACATAAAAAAATTATGTTAAAACAAAAATGTACCAAATCAACTACGTAAACCTGACCATAAAAACCAATTAAATTCTCCCTTGGCGAAGGGAGACAAAGAGGGATTGAAATAACGAAATTAAACTATCAGTATACAACACCATGGAAAAAAGCGAAGAAATAAAATTAGAAGGCGGCACTTACGAAATAATAAGAGATCGTTTATCTAAACATGGAAAGCTTTTACAAGAGCGTTTAAACACCCTTAATGTAGAGCGTAAAAATGTATTTGGAGCTATTGAAACGACGTTAGTTTCTACCGAGCGAATTACTACAGAAAACAACTGTTTACCTCGTGATATGGTTCCTGTGGGTGATAATTTTATTTTCGGATACAATGTCCATATTGGTTTACGTACCGAAATTAAAATTAGTGATGTATTTAGTATCTATAAATATGCTAACCATAACTTTTCTCAAATTGAGTATGACTTAATTAATAGCGAAGAGTTTCAAACAGACTTTCATAACCTTTATAAATACTATAAAAACGCAGAATTTCTAAAATTTGTAGAACAAGGGCCTTTTCTATTCTTCGTATTTCAAGTTGGAAATTCTGTTAACGATATAAAAGCCTTTAAATGGAATATTAAAGAAAAACAATTAATCTATATAGATAACCGTTCGGAATATGAAATAGCATTCCCAGAACAGCACGAGTTTCAATGGGTAAAAACAACTAGAAATCAACATGTTGGTGGAGAACATCCACACATTTCTATCGAGGACATTGTTTTTGTAGAAACTGTTGGTGGAGATTTAACCATTAAAATTGAAGACAACACTTCCTCTGGAAAAGGAATCTATTCAGAACCAGTAGATCATCAAGATCAAACGTTAGATGATGCGTTAATTTATTATGCAATAATTGGAAACTTAGTTGTATTAAAAATTCAACCGTATCAAGAAAAAGACTTTCGCTATTTAGTTTTTAATAATAAAGTAAAAACAGTAACAAGAATAGATGCTTTGGAAAAATCTGGTGTCTTATTACCCGATGATCATGGTTTAATCTTTTCGAAAGGATATTATTTACAATCTGGAGAACATAAAGTATTCGAGAATCAATTAGAAGATATGATTTTTGAAAAACGTATTGCTTCGCCTAATGGTGAGGACTATTTATACGTTTTTTATAATGAACTTTCAGGAACTTATATCTTGCTGAGTTATAATATAATTGAGCAAAAAGTAGAGACACCAATAATTTGTCATGGATACTCTATTTTTGACAATGGAGAAATGTGTTTCTTCAAAAACGATGACGAACAAAAGAAGCATCATGCTGTACAAATTTGGCAAACACCATTTTTGGATCACAGTTTTATACCAGAAGAAAAAAACGATTCTGAATTACAAAAAATTGGGAATAAAGATATTGTAAAAGCAATGTCTGAGTGTAATGAAGTCATTCGATTAATAAATAAAGAAGATTCTTACGCTAACTTGTATTACGACATCGTAAAAGGAACTAACGATGTTTTGGATTCTTACCATTGGATCAATAAAATAAAGGTATCGGACATTCATGAACCTTTAACAGCAATAAAAGAGTCAGCTGCTTCAGCAATTGATGAATTTGACAAGGTTGTAAAAGTTAAAGAACACACCAAAGAAGAGACAGAAAAAACCCAGGAAATTGTCGCTGGATTATTACGTTCAATTAAGATTAAGAACTTCGATTTAATCGACCATTTTGTTGAAGTTTTAGGCCAAATAAGGGGCGTGCGTGGTAGCATAATTCAATTGAAGGAATTGCGCTATGTCGATAGTGATTTAGTTAACGAATTAGATGAAAAAATTGCACATCATCAAGAGGATATTTCTCAACGTTGTGTACAGTTTTTGTTAGATGAAAAGTCACTAGCTCCTTACCTTATAAAAGTAGAAGGACTTAAGAGCTCTATCGATAAACTTGAAAAAGTTGTTGAAGCAAATGAGTTAGAGAAAAATGTATTGGCAGTTTCAGCCGAGCTAGAATTATTAATCGAAATTGTAAGTAACTTAAAAATAGAAGATGCTACACAAACCACTAAGATTATTGATGCTATTTCTGATATTTATGCGCAATTCAACCAAATTAATGCAGCATTAAAAAAGAAAAGAAAAGCTTTATTAAGTAAAGAAGGGAAAGCAGAATTCAACAGTCAATTGAAATTGATTAGTCAAAGTGTAGTTAACTTTTTAGATGTTTCTGAAACGCCAGAAAAATGCGATGAGTATTTAACAAAGTTAATGGTTCAGTTGGAAGAGCTAGAAGGCAAATTTTCTGAGTTTGATGAATACATTACACGAATAAGTGAAAAAAGAGAAGAAGTTTACAATGCTTTCGAATCGCGTAAAATTGCTTTAATAGAAAGTAGGAATAAACGTGCTACTACATTAAAGCAATCTGCTGAAAGAATCCTAAAAGGGATTAAAAACAGAGTTGGTAATTTAAAAACTCCAGTAGAAATAAACGGTTATTTTGCTTCCGATATAATGGTGAGTAAAATCCGTGATATTGTAGCTCAGTTAATCGAATTGAAAGATGCTGTAAAAGCCGATGATATACAAAGTCAATTTAAGACAGTAAAAGAAGATGCGCTGCGTCAGCTAAAAGATAAAACAGAGCTTTTTGTTGATGGAAAAGATATCATTCAAATGGGCAAACATCAATTTTCTGTCAATACGCAAGCGTTAGACTTAACAATTGTATTTAGGAATGGGGAAATGTGTTTCCATTTAACAGGAACCAATTATTTTGAACCTGTTACTAATCCAGAATTTTTAGCAACAGAAGAGGTTTGGGATCAAACTTATATCTCGGAAAATAAAGAAATTTATCGTTCAGAGTATTTAGCTTACCAAATCATTAAACAAATAGAAAATAAAGAGCTTATTTCGAGTTCGAATTTTTTATCACTTTCCGAAAAGGAACAACTCTCAATTGTTCAACAATTTATGTCGAATAAATATGAGGAAGGATACGCCAAAGGAATTCATGATGTAGATGCGAATACTATATTAACTACAGCATTAACCATTGCTAAAAATGCCGATTTATTGGTGTTCAATAGTTATGAAAGAGCTTGCGCTAAATTCTTTTGGGAAAAACATATTGATTCAGCATTAAAAAAGGAAATAGAACCACAGTTAAAAGCTGCCGGAATTGTGATGGAGGTTTTTCCAGAAACCAATGAATTTAACCATCTTAAGAATACTTTAGTAGATGCATTAACAAACTTTATAAAAGAAACAGGTTTATACACGAATGCAAATGTTACCAACACAGCAAACTATTTATTTGCAGAAATAAGTAGAGGAGATCAATTTATCTTGAGCCAAGAAGCGCTAGAGCTATTTGATCAATTCAATCTATATTTAACTAAAATAGATGCTAAGAAAACCTTTAATAATTCTATTCAATCATTAGAAAAATCAGCAAAAAGTCAAGTTTTATTAATGCAAAACTGGCTAAAGGCTTATTTGGAAGCGCATCCTAAAAACAACCATTTAAAGGAGTATGTAGAAGAGGTTTCTATTTCTGTTATTTCTTCTGATAAAGAAAAACCAAAAGTAATTAAGGTAAAAACGAGTCAGACTCTTTCTAACTTTACTGGTAATCACTCCAAAGTAGATGGAGGTTATATCTTCGATTACAATGAGTTTAATAAACAGTTGTATTATTTTGAAACAGTAAGTGTTCCTAAATTTAAACAATATCAAGAGTTAAAGAAAGATATCATTCACGAATTTAAAGACGAATTAAGATTACATGAGTTTAAGGCAAAAGTAATGACATCTTTTGTTCGTAATAAATTAATTGACGAGGTTTACTTTCCATTAATCGGAGACAACTTAGCCAAACAAATGGGAACAGCTGGAGAAAACAAACGTACCGATTTAATGGGAATGTTGTTATTAATTTCTCCTCCAGGTTATGGTAAAACAACATTGATGGAATACATCGCCAATCGTTTAGGCTTGGTATTCATGAAAATAAACGGACCAACTATTGGTCATCATGTTACTTCATTAGATCCTTCAGAAGCGCCAAATGCGAGTGCAAAAGAAGAAATCGAAAAACTGAACCTCGCCTTTGAAATGGGTGACAATGTGATGATCTACTTAGATGATATTCAGCATTGTAACCCAGAGTTATTGCAAAAGTTTATTTCTTTATGCGATGCTCAACGAAAAATTGAAGGAGTTTATAAAGGAAAGAGTAAAACCTATGATTTAAGAGGTAAGAAAGTCGCTATTGTAATGGCAGGAAATCCTTATACGGAAAGTGGAGATAAATTCCAGATTCCAGATATGCTTTCGAATCGTGCCGACATTTATAACCTTGGGGACATAACAGGTGGTAAAGACGATGTTTTTGAACTAAGTTACATTGAGAATAGTTTAACTTCTAATACTGTTTTACAACGATTGGCAGCAAAAAGCTTTAACGATGTCTATGCATTCATTAAAGTTGCTGAAACAGGCTCTCGAGAAGGCTTAGAGTTTGAAGGGAATCATTCTGGCCAAGAGATTAAAGAGTATATAGCTATTTTAGAAAAAGTATTAATTGTAAGAGATACGTTAACTAAAGTAAATGCGCAATATATTTATTCGGCTGGTCAAGAAGAAAAATATAGAACAGAACCGTCGTTTAAGTTACAAGGTTCTTATCGTGATATGAATAAAATTGTA
The DNA here is from genome assembly GCA_937924345.1 of uncultured Flavobacteriales bacterium. Lineage (GTDB taxonomy): Bacteria > Bacteroidota > Bacteroidia > Flavobacteriales_D > Parvicellaceae > S010-51. The sequence goes on from CALDTD010000310.1 coordinate 6,079, forward strand.
GAAAAGTTGGTTCCTATTATGAATGAAAAAGAGCTGCAAACAATTATCATGTCTCACTACGAAAACGAATCGCAAACACTAACTACTGGAGCCGAAGCAAACATTTTAAAATTTAAAGAGTTACAAGGTATTCTTACAGAAGAAGACTCAAAACGTTGGAAAGAAATTAAAGCTGTATTTATGAAAGGGCAAAAAATGAAAGGGTTGGGTGAAAACAACCAAACAGCACAAGTACTTCTAAAAATGGAAGATATGACCAAGAGTTTAGCGGCTATTGCTTATAGTATTGGTGAAGTAATTGAAGATGAGGAAAAATGAAGATTAAAAGACTCTAAATAAACTAATCAAACAACAAATTAGTAATCTCAATAAATTCTGGAACATCTAATTGTTCTGGTCTTTTAGTAAACAAGTCCATTTCCTTATGTTCTGGCTTTAAAAATGGTTTTAATGAACTACGCAGCATTTTTCTACGTTGGTTAAATGCTGTTTTAATTATCGTTTTAAACTTCTTATGATCACAACCTAAATCGGTTACATCATTTCGCACCATTCTAATTACTCCCGACTTTACTTTAGGTGGAGGGTCAAAGACATCTTCGTTTACAGTAAATAAATACTCTATATCGTAAAAAGCTTGTAGCAAAACACTTAGAATTCCATATTTTTTAGATCCTCTTGATCAGATGAGTCAATGCAGTTCTTGAATAACTTTCTTGTAAAGAACAGAAACAGCAACGTTAATTTGAATGATATGGGCATCAGGAAGATGAAAAATGATGTGAATTTGAAGTTGTCGGCTGTCTAGTACCAGTTAACTCGGCCCCTCCTCGTTCTCTGCTGCTTTTTGCTCATTAGCAACCTCACAAA
>CALDTD010000311.1 GCA_937924345.1 uncultured Flavobacteriales bacterium
GTTAAAGGCTTTAAAGCTGGCGCAGATGACTACATCACTAAACCATTTAATATGGATGAGTTTCAGTTAAGAATTGAAGCTTTACTAAAAAGAAGTGGCAAAAAAGAAGAGACGAATAACAACTTAATTAAAATTGGAAAATACACTTTCGATATCAGTGACTATAGACTAAGAAAGGAAGGTGATGAAGATAGAAAGCTAACTAAAAAAGAGGCAGAAATATTAAAATTACTTTCTAAAAAACAAGGAAATATAATCGAGAGAGAATTGATTCTGAACCTTGTTTGGGGCGATGATAATTATTTTAACGGTAGAAGCCTAGATGTTTTTATTACTAAGCTAAGAAAGTACTTAAAAGCAGATGAGAACATTAACATCAATAATGTTCATGGAATTGGTTTTGTTTTAAATGTAGAAACTTAATCAAGAAAAATTATTTAACAAAAAAGCCAAATTCAATTGAATTTGGCTTTTTTGTTTTCGTAAATAGTTTAATTAAGCATCTAATAATTCAGGATTAGAGTTACCTCCAAAATCACCACTTATATTTTGATTCTCATGATCTAATACTTTACCTGTAAATGCAGGATAATTATCTGTATAGAAATATAAATAAAGTTGAATTCTAAAAATCCAACGTCCTAAACCAGTTATAAAATTAAACATCCCTTGTGGTAATTTCCCAATAAATAAAATAACCCAGAAAGAAATTCCTAGTACAAAAATTGTAGCATAAATTCTAAATATCAAAACAAAAGCATGTGGGAAAATTAACAATGCTCCAAAAAAGCTTCTTCCTAACATCCTCAGTCTACTAACACTTTCCTTGTAATCTACATCAATAACAATGTTTTCATCAATAGTTTTTAAACCAAATGCTGGATAACCGTCTAATAAATTTTGAAACCTTGCATTTACCCTAGCTTGGTATCGAAATAAGTTTAACTGATAATCAAATACTCCTTTATGAAACTTTCCTGTAAAAAGAATATACCAGAATAAAAATATTCTTAAAAACATTAAACCTAGGGCATAGATCATAATCATAATGCCATGAGGAATTCCAATGTAAAATACACCAAAAAATGCTCTCAATAAAAGTTCCATTCGAGAGTTAGACTCTTGACGCTTAATCCAATAATTCATAGTTTATTTTTTTAGTTAATTAATGTTAAACAATTATACATTATTTTATCTAAAAGGAAAATAAAACAATAAAAAAAACATTATTAATTACTCGAAACCAATACTTAAGAACTATTAGGTTAGTCAATAAAGTTATATTTCGAAAGTTATACGATACCCTTCATGGCTTCTTACATTTATAACTGTATTATCATCAAAAATCAAATATTGCCCTTTTATACCAACTAACTTCTTATCGAATAATGGAACCTTATCTAACTTCATACTTTTAACCGTTTTAGGATTTGCTAAAACAGGAAATTGAATTGTATTTAGTGATTCGTCATGCAATACAAATTGTTGTAAATCTTCAGGAATATACTGCAACAATTCACTACGCTTATCTAACAAACTCTCTTCAATCAACTCTCCTTTTAGCATTTTTTGCCAAGCCGTTTTATCAGCAACATGCGCTTTTAAAGCTACTTCTATCAACCCTGCAGCTTGTCGGTAAGGAGTTTCTGCAATTATTAATGCTTCTACCGCTCCTTGATCTATCCAACGTGTGGGAATTTGTAAATTTCTTGTAACCCCAACTTTAATACCAGCAGTTTTGGATAAGTAAACAAAATGCGGTTTTAGATGATGTGCAATTTCCCAAGCTTCGTCTCTTAGGGCTATTCCTTCGTGAATTCTACTTAACTCAGGATTAATAATACTTGGAACGGCTTGAGCAGAATTTTGAAACGCATCATAACTCATTCCATTTCCATACACTTTTTTTATTTTTTTACCCGTAACTACACAATGAATAGCGTGCTCAAACTGAATAGAAATATTTTGACCAATAAGTTCGTTCATTGGCACTAAATGATTTTGTTCTAGCACATCGTAAAGTGGCAACCAGTAATTTGCTTCACCGTTGATTAGCTTTGTTCTCATCTTACGAATATTCCCACTGTAATTCATTCTATTATCTTTTGTAAATGGTTGGTATTCTAATTATGTTAATCTTAAATAATACGAAAAACTATTCCTTAAGTTCTTAATACAATTATGTTTATCTAAAAATCACTCAAGGCAACTAAATAAATAACTAATATCTGTTTAATTCAATCTAATCTTAGGAATTAAGCTAGACTTCTGTATTAAATGATATGCTTTTAAAATAACCTCCTTTATATTATTTGGCAACTCGTTTTCTGGCACTTTAGTTAATGCTTCTAACCCTAAATCATTTCCAACAAAATATTGAAATTTAACTATTGCATCGACTTCTATTGTAATAATAGAAACCTTATCTAGTGTTTTAATTTTTGTCTCTACTTTTTCAGGATTCTTGGTCAGCACTATTCCATAAGTTTCACTATTGCTAACAACCTTATCTAAACTATGAACAAGATAAAGTCCTTTAATTATCTCTGTGTCTACTAAAAATTCAGCAACCTCTCCTTGCTCTGTTTTTACATTTAACGCTATCATCAATCTTTAGTTTTTATTCATAATATTTCCTAGAGCGCTATCAAACTGCTTCTTAGCCTCTGAAGAAAATCCATAATTAACCTCATCTACATTCATTTTACCTTGTGTTACATGTCCTAACAAAGTAAACGGCACATTAGAAGCAATCATAAAATCTAAGAAATCTTCTTCTGTTTCATTTTCGACTGTCACTACTACCCTACCTTGCGCTTCACCAAAAAGGAATGCATCTTCTCTCACTTCCGAATCCGTTACAATATCAAACCCTAATTCGTTAGGCATAGACATTTCTGCAAGTGTAACAAAAAGACCTCCATCTGCACAATCGTGCGCTGCATTGACTAATTTATTTTCTATTAAACCTTTTACTGTTTGTTGCATTGCAAATTCTTCTTCCAAATTAAAGTAAGGTGCAGGAGATGCTTTTACATTATGATAACTGTATAAATATTCTGAACTTGCAATATCGTTTACTGTTTTACCTATTTGGAAAATTAAATCTCCTTTTTGTTTAAAATCGAGCGACATGATTCTGTCTTTATCTTCAACGATTCCTAACATGCCAATTGTAGGTGTAGGGAAAACTGGCACTTCTATTCCATCAATTACGGATTGATTGTAAAAACTAACATTTCCTCCAGTAACAGGTGTATTAAATTTCTCACAAGCGGCAGACATTCCTTTTATAGACCCTACAAACTGCCAATATGATTCTGGATTGTACGGATTCCCAAAATTTAAACAGTTAGTAATAGCAGAGGGGTGACCTCCAGAACAAGCAATATTTCTAGCAGCTTCTGAAACCGCAATTGCACACCCAACTTCAGGATCTGCATTTACGTATCTAGAATTACAGTCTACAGTCATAGCTAAAGCTTTATCTGTACCTTTTACATTTACTATTCCAGCATCTGTTGGCTTATTCGTACTCATAGTCCCCGCGCCAACCATGCTATCATACTGTTCGTAAATCCATTTTTTAGATGCAATATTTGGATGACTCAACAAGAAATCAGCAACCTCTACTAAACTCTCAGGTTCTTTTACTGAATCAATAGAAAACTTTTTGTATGCTTCATAGTACGCTGGTGCTTTATATTCTCTTTCATAAATTGGAGCTCCACCTCCCAACACTAACGAATCAGCATTGACACAAGCAGCAATTCTACCTTCGTAAGAAAACTCTACCATTCCATCATCAGTAACGCTTCCTATTTCGGCACAATTCAAATCCCACTTATCAAAAATAGCTTGAACTATTGCTTCTTTACCCTTTTCAACAACAACAAGCATACGCTCTTGCGACTCAGAAAGTAAAATCTCCCAATCTTTCATCCCTTTTTGACGTGTTGGAACTTTATCTAAATCGATTTTCATCCCTACTTTACCCGCAGCACTCATTTCGCAAGTAGAACAAGTAATACCTGCTGCTCCCATATCTTGCATACCTACTACGGCATCAGTTTTAGCCAACTCTAATGTAGCTTCTAATAATAATTTTTCTTGAAAAGGATCTCCAACTTGTACGGCAGGCAAATCGTCCATAGAGTCCTCTGTTATATCTTTTGATGCAAAAGCAGCACCATGAATCCCATCTTTACCAGTTGAAGAACCAACAATAAAAACAGGATTTCCTACACCAGAAGCAGTAGCAGAAATCATGTCTCCAACTTTCATTATTCCTGCCGAAAAAGCATTTACTAAAGGATTCTGATTATAACTCTCATCAAAGAAAACTTCTCCTCCAACAATTGGAACGCCAAAAGCATTTCAATAATCTCCAATACCTTTGGTTACACCTTCTACCAACCATTTAGTACGATCGTTTTCTAAACTTCCAAAGCGTAACGAATTTAATTGAGCAATAGGTCTTGCTCCCATTGTAAATATATCTCTATTAATTCCCCCAACGCCAGTTGCCGCTCCTTGATAAGGCTCTAACGCACTTGGATGATTATGTGATTCTATTTTAAAACAACATGCTAAACCGTCCCCAATATCTACCAAACCAGCATTTTCTTCACCAGCTTCCACAAGCATATGCTTACCTGTTTTGGGCAAAGTTTTAAGCCATTTAATTGAATTTTTATAAGAACAATGTTCACTCCACATTACCGAATAAATACTCATTTCTGTAAAATTGGGAGTTCTTCCCATTATCTTTTTTATCTCCTCAAATTCTGATTCTAATAAACCTAATTCTTGCGCTTGGGCTAATGTTGCTTCTTGCATGATTTTGTTTTTTGTTGTGCTTCAAAAATACAGTTTATTCAACCTAAATATTAAATCTATTTTTCAACATTGAGGGGATGTTATTAGTAATTTTAACATGGTTAAGTCAAGTAAAAACAGAAATACCTTTGCATCAAAATCCTTATATTTGAGGTAAAACTTAAACTTCAAGAGAAGTATAGAATCATAAATGACCAAAAAGCATTTTCATATTTATTATTTAAAAAAACTGACCAATGTAAAGTTGTTTTGTTGTCTTTTCTTGTTCTCGATTATATCAATTTCTAATGCGCAAATAGCAAGGGGTATAATTGGTTATCTTAAAGAGAATAAAGTTGATTCATTTTATAAAAATGATACGCTGAATATTTATGAAATTAGAAAAACAACAAATTTCTTAACTGACATTAATCAAACAACCTTTCGAAAAGATACAATTCCAAAAAGAAAAAAAGCTTTTGTTAGACACATTAAACATCTTAGCGAAAAGCTAGAATATGATTATTTTAATCAAAATACTAGGAATAATTTACAAGAAGAATTCATAAACGAGCTTATTTTACTTGAAGCTTCGTTAAAAAACAAAACGAAAACCAACGCCAACCCAAATCTCAGCTTTATAAAAAAAGTAAGTATGGTTTTAAATACCTTTACAAGTAAACAAAGGCTTAAAATTAAGGTCCCAAAAAAAATTAACCCTATAGATTCTATTGTAGAGTCACCTTATTGGCACCAGCCTACCCCTAACAAACCAATTTATAAGCAATTTGCTTTTTTAGCGAAACAAAAAAATATAAAACACAGGAAAAATCTTGTAATTTTATTCAAAAACTTAAGCCTAAGTGGATCAGCTCCTAAAATAAATACCTATGATTTAGATTTAGACAATGAATGGGCATTAAAATGGGGAGACGAAGTTCATACAGATATTGTTGGGTCGAGAATTTTTGCAGCTTTAGGCTATGATGTTGATCACCCTTATTACTACGAAAAAGAAAAACTAACATTGGTCTTTGATGATTTTTCTACCGTACAAAATGTTGAGGAGTTAATTACTAATCTATCTTCAATTTATAACATTGATCTTAATCCTTTCCTACATAACCATGGTATTATTACTGAAGCTATGTGTATTGAAAACAAAAAACTAATACCTTTTAAAGGAAAAAGATTTGCTCAGTTTAAAAAATGTGCTGTAGAAGCTAGACCAGATCGTGTAAAACGAATTGGGAGTTTTATTCCTGATTTAAACAATAATAGAACTGAACTTAGCGCAGCTTTATTAGCTCATCAATTCATAGGAAACTGGGATACAAGAGAAGAAAACACTTTATTATCTACCGTGCACGATGGGAATCGTAACTATAGAACCTCTGCTGTTTTTTCTGATTTGGGAACAGGTTTAGGAATACATAATAGTTATTTACCTCCTGACTTTAAAGTTGGCCTTATCAATAAACTTCCTTGGGAAGCAGTAAAAAAAAGAAAGCATAAAATAATATTTACCAATAGTATAAATGCTACATTATCCCCGTATAAAAATGCTACATACGAAGAGCTACATTGGATGGCAAAGCGTATCAGTTTAATAGATTCTAAAGCATTAAAAAAAATAATAAAAAAAGCACATTGGCCCGACCCTATTTCTAAGCTATACTTTCATAAACTTGCCTCTAGGAGAGCTTCAATATTAAATGCATTTAATATTGACGATCCTAATCCTATCTCATTTGATAAAAAACTTACCATAGAAAAAAAAGGAATCAAAATAATTGAAAACGGAAAGTTATTAATCAATTATAAACCAAATAAAAACCCTGAAAGCTTTTACAATAAAAAAGGACGACTAAGAAACTATGGGAATTAGACACATTATATATCTACTTTTATTTTGT
>CALDTD010000312.1 GCA_937924345.1 uncultured Flavobacteriales bacterium
TTAAAGAAGCAAAACAGTTGCTGGACTTGCTTGAGCATTCCAATGCTTATGGCTTAGATACAGCTCAATTTAATTTAGCAGAGTTGAAAAAAGGAATTCTAAATAAAGAATATTTAAACAGTGAGTTATCACTAACTAAAGCTTATAAAGATTTCGGACACAAAATTAGTAACGGACAAATTAATGATATTAAAGATTATTATTCTTTTGAAAGAAGAGTTGTCGATGTTAACTGGTTTAAAGTATTAGCCAAGGGAATAACTAATAAGCAGATTATTGAAGTTTTACTTTCTTACCAGCCCAAAAACGAAGAATATAAAAGATTACAAAAAGGGCTAGAAAAGTACTTGCAAAAAGTAAAATTATCCGATAGTAGTGTTAGTGTTAAAAGTATGAAAAGAGATTCGGCAATAACGTATGAAATTGCAAAAAAAGCTTTAGTTATTCATGGGTGCATTACGAATGATTCTGTTTCAGACAGTTTACTAATAAGTGGGCTTAAAGACTTTCAGTATCAACATGGTCTAGCTACAGATGGTCGTATTGGAAATCAAACAGCTAAGGCGCTTTCTAAGAGTACAAAATATTACTATAAACAAGCTCAAGTCGCATTAGAAAAGTGGCGTTGGATTAAAGAGTTTGAGGATGAACATATTTTTGTGAATATTGCTACCTATAAACTAAAAGGTTACCAAGATTATCAATTAAAACATGAACGTAAAGTAGTGGTAGGATCAAGTAAAACAAGAACTCCTGAATTAGATAGTAAACTAGATTATATTGTAGCTTACCCTTATTGGCATGTTCCAAGAAGTATTATCGAAGGCGAATTAGTTGCTAAGGCTGTTAAAGATCCAACTTATTTAAGAAGAAATGGTTACGAATTGTTTAAAGGAGGTGTTTCTGTTAATTCTGAAGAGGTAGATTGGGAAAAGGGAAGTAATTATAAGTTCAGACAAAAAGGTGGGAAGTCTAATGCACTCGGGATTATTAAGTTTCGTTTTAAAAATAAAAGTTCTATTTATTTCCATGATACGCCTTCAAAACGATTTTTTAAAAAGGGTAGGAGAGCTTATAGCCATGGTTGTATAAGGGTTGAAAGTCCGCTAGCCCTAGCAACTTATGTGCTTGAAAGTGATACGGCTAATAAATATACAATAGATTCTGTAACTTATTATATTAAGAACAAACAACGAAAGGTTATTTCTGTTCAGCACAAAATACCCATTCATATACGTTATGTAACCACCGAAGCAGATATGGATAGTGTTATTCGTTTTTACCCAGATGTGTATTTTAAAGAGAGCGATTTACTAAATTTTCAATACTAAATTGCTAGAATTTCTGCTAGTTCCAATAGGTCTTCATTAAACTTTTTATTGTGTTTAATAGCTTTTTCAAATGGTATTGTAACTAATTTTTTATTTACTAAACCAACCATTACGTCTTGTTTACCATCAATTAAAGAATTTACAGACCAAGCACCTAACTGACTCGCTAGTACCCTATCTTTTGCCGAAGGGCTTCCTCCACGTTGCAAATGTCCTAATACAGAAACTCTCAAGTCGTACATTGGAAATTTTTCTTTCACGGCTTCTGCTACCTTATAGGCTCCTCCAAAATCATCCCCTTCAGCAACTAATATTATACTACTAGACTTACGTTTATTTCCATCTTTTTCAAGTTTAGAAAGTAAGGCATTGATGTAAGTTTTTGTTTCAGGTATTAAAATGGCTTCTGCTCCTGTCGCTATTCCACTTCTTAAGGCAATAAAACCAGCGTCCTTGCCCATTACCTCCACTATAAATAGTCGTCCGTGGCTACTTGCAGTATCTCTAATTTTATCTACAGCACTAACAACAGTATTCAATGCTGTGTCGTAACCAATAGTATTGTCTGTTCCAAATAAATCATTGTCAATCGTTCCTGGAATACCGATGATTGGTAAATTAAACTCTTTTATAAATATAGACGCTCCAGTAAATGTACCATCTCCACCAATTGCTATTAATGCATCTATTTTATTTTTTTGCAAGTTTAAGTAAGCTTGTTCTCGTCCTTCTTTTGTTAAAAACCGTTCACTTCTTGCTGTTTTTAATATTGTACCACCTAGTTGAATTATATTGGCTACAGATTTGGATTTTAATTCAATAAAGTCATTGTCAATCAGTCCATTATATCCCTTTTTAAATCCAACAACTTCAATGTTTTGGTTGATTGCAGTTCTTGTAATTGCCCTTACGCAAGCGTTCATGCCTGGTGCATCTCCTCCAGAAGTTATAATTCCAATTTTTTTTAGTTGCATCATTGTAAATTTCATTAAAAAGCGTTTGCAATATAATTTCTATAAAAATAGAACTGATTAGATTTATCGTTAAAAATCACTAAAAAAATAGAGGTGAATCTGAATATTCGCAAAAATCATGAGTTAAAAATAAAATTTTGTAGCGTTAGAATTAAAATAAAATAAAATTGAAGCCTTATTTCTTGGTGGTTTAGGACTTATTTATTTTCTTTGGGAGATTAGATATGTTAAATCTATAAATCAACCAAAAAATGATTAATAAATATAGAAATATTACTGCCGCAATTGCTTTAGCATCAGTGTCTTTTGCGATTACTAGTTGTGGAGGAGGTGAAACACCTGCTACACCTGATGATAGTAAAAAAGAAATTGAAAAAATCGATAAAGATGCATCTGATAAAGTTGGCACACCACCAGAGCAATTAACTTTTCAAATTGGTGGTGAATTTTTTACAATACCTTCACCAGTTCAAACTGCTTTTTTAGTAAAAGAAGAAGGAGCAGCATTTAATTCTGAACTTTTAAATGCGGCAGATAATG
>CALDTD010000313.1 GCA_937924345.1 uncultured Flavobacteriales bacterium
CCCTCGACAGCTCCCCACTTATTTAATATCCAGTTGAAATTATAACCATAAGTAAAACCAATTTTAAATGAAATAATTTGTACAACCCCTATAATTGCCATAATATACGACCACTTTAGGTAAACACTAAATAATTGAAAAAGATTAAACTTATAATATTTTAGTACATAATGATAAAATGTAAATGAAAGAAACATTCCACCAAATATTTTAATAAAATCAAAAAGTGGATATAAACCAGAAAAAACACTTGTCATTCCTACAATTATAAACCAACTAAAAAGTTTTATTAAATACTTTGGATAACCAAACTTTAGCATAAAGATTGGGATCAGTATTAAAAAAATAATGTAATGAAAATAGCCCTCAAAAGGGTATTTAAAAAAAACGTAAGAGTTTAAGAAGATAGAGATTAATATCATTATCTCTACTACTCTAGAAACTTTTATTTTATTTTCGATTATGATGGCTTGTGATATAAGTTTTCAATGGTCTCTTTAATTTCTTGAGCCAACTTTTCCCAAAGGTATTGTTTTTTAACTTTTTGTAATGAATTTAACTTCATTTTAAGTAAATCCTCACTTTGCATATCAATAAGAATAGATAAAGCATTTTCTAAGCTCTTTAGCTCTAAAGGAGGAATAATCAATCCATTTTCATTGTTTACAATAAACTCTACCGCTCCTACATCAGTTGCCAAAATTGCTAAACCTCTCGCCATTCCTTCAAGAATAACATTTGGCATTCCTTCAGAGTGACTCGGGCAGACTAGCACATCCATTTTATCGAGCAAATCGGTAATTCTATTTTTTGATTTCAACTCACCATGATAAAATATATTCTTGTGTATAATGCCTTCTGGGAGTGGTCCTATAAAATGCATTTCAAAATCATGATTAACAATTAATTTCTGTAAGACAATTTGTAACTCATGAACTCCCTTTCTAACCTCATCTCTGCCTATGAAAACAAATTTCTTTATATGCGAAGGCTCTTGCACTTCAGATTTTCTTATCCATTGATTATCTATTCCCGATGGATACTCTAAAACTTGAGTCTTTTCTAGTTTAAAATTATCTTTAATTAAATTAGTAATTTTTCCACCATAAGAAAAGATAAAATCTGCATGCTCATTATTCCACTTAGTAGGCTTACGTAATAATTTAGCTTTTAATTTTTGTGAAACTGAAGTGTTTGCTTGATACATTTCATACCCATGAAACTTAACTCCAATTAAAGGAAGAGCAACACCTCTTTTTTTCTGCTCCATATAAAACCAACCGCAAAAGCCTTTAGCATAAACAAAATCAAACTCACTAAAATCAAATGCATTAAAAAGAGTTTTAGAATATTTGTAAGAATTACGAATATAATGCCCAGGAACTTTACTTGGTTTAGGAAAGTTAAATCCTCTTATCGCTTTAAGTTTATTGTAATTATCATTAAAAAGTTTCTTATTTACTTCTTGGGGATTTGGTATGGCTTCACCGTAAGGTACACAGTGTGCTAATGTAACATCTACTCCACTAAGCGTAAAAAACTTAGCAATATTTGCAGAATGTCGTTGCATCCCGCCTGTTACAAAAGGAGTAATTCCATCTGTAAGTAATAATATTCGCATCCTAAAAAAAATGTATATTTGTATTAAGTCCTCCTTATGACAAATATACTATTAAGGCAACAACTAGGGTATATTATTTAGTTAGATTAAAACATATTTTTATTTATGTTAGCAAAAGATATTATAATAAATACAATTCCACCTATTAAACCCAACGAAAGTGGGACTAAAGCACTTGATTGGATGGATGAGTTTAAAGTAACACATATTCCCGTTGTAAAAGGCAAAGAATATTTAGGGTTAGTTTCTGACACCGTTATTTATGATCAAAATGATGCTGATGCAGCATTAGAAAAAATGAATATCGCTTATAACAGACCTTTTGTCTATTCAGACAGTCATATTTACGATGTGTTCAAAATCATCTCAGAACGAAACCTTACGCTTGTTCCAATTATAGATCGTTTAGAAAATTATATAGGTTGTACAAGTTTAAAAGCCGTTACTGATGTATTTACAAGCGCATCCTCAATTACTGAGCTGGGAGCAATCATTATTTTAGACATTAATAAAGTAGATTATTCTTTGGCGGAAATTGCACAAATTATAGAAGGTAATGACACTAAAATACTAAGTTCATTTATTACATCTTCTAATAACTCTAATAAAATGGAAGTTACCATTAAGGTTAACAGAGAACATATTGGAGGTGTTTTACAAACTTTAAATCGTTATGATTATGTAGTAAAAGCATATTTCACACAAAAAAATATGGAAGACGCCTTAAAAAACCGTTATGACCTCCTAATGAATTATCTTAACACTTAAATTTTGACCTATTAAAGCTAAAATAAAAATTGCGATTTTCGGAAAAAGTTTTCCTGATTCAGCCAACCAACAGATACAAACACTCTTCGAGGAACTCGACAAAAGAAAAATTGAGTTTTATATTAACTCAAGATTAAATGACTTTATTTCTAATAAAATCAAGATTTCAAGTAAACATTCTGTTTATATTGATTCCGATGAAATCTCTGAGCCCGTAAATTTTCTACTTAGCATTGGTGGTGACGGCACCTTGCTGGATACCATAACTGCAGTAGGAGATTCTAAGCTACCTATAGTTGGTCTTAACACAGGAAGATTAGGTTTTTTAGCTTATAACTATAAAGAAGAGATTATTCAAATGCTTGATAACTTAGAGCAAGGAGATTATAAACTTCAAAGAAGATCTTTGTTACAAGCAAAAACAAAAGGGCATTTATTTGGCAAGAATAACTATGCGCTTAATGAGCTTACTGTTAGTAAGAAAGATTCATCATCTATGATGACAGTGAATACTTTTATTGATGGAGAGTGTCTAAATTCTTACTGGTCTGACGGACTAATAATCGCTACTCCAACTGGCTCAACTGCTTACTCATTAAGTTGTGGAGGACCAATTGTATTACCTGGGTCAAAAAACTTTGTTGTTAACCCAATAGCTCCACATAACCTAACAGCAAGACCTGTCGTAATCCCAGATGATGTTGAAATAACATTAAAAGTTGAAGGACGTGAACCAGAATTTTTAGCAACACTAGATAGTAGAACAATTACAATTTCAAATTCGACTTCTATAATTGTAAAAAAAGCGCCATTCTACATTAATTTAGTCCAATTTAAAAACCAAAGCTTTTTAAATACATTGAGAAAAAAAATGCATTGGGGAAGCGATATAAGAAATTAATCTCAATTTAATACTTTTACAAAAAAGTATAATTTAACGTTTTCATTACATCTTTTTACATAAAAAAAACTACTTTTGTCTATATATATCTCACAAAGAGACCATAAATGAATAAAATTCTTATTATAATCACTTGTTTAACAGCTTCCTACAGCACAATCAATGCTCAGAGTTGGAAGTTTCTACGTAATGAGTTTTCATTTGGGCTTGGAGCAACTACTTTTTTAGGAGATCTTGGAGGTGCTAATCGAGAAGCATCAAGAAACATTGTAGGAATAAGAGATTTTGACTTCAACGCTACTAGACCTGCTTTTAACATCGGATATCGACGCTATTTCTCACCATATATTTCAGGCAAAGCTGGTTTCACATTTGGTCAAGTAAGTGCAGATGACGCTAATACAGAAGATGTTTTTAGAAAAAATCGAAATTTAAATTTTAAATCTCCAATTGCTGAGTTAGCAATTCAATTCGAGTACTTTCCTTTTAGAGAATATTTTGGTCACCTTTATAGATCTAATGGTGTTGTGGGTAAACGAGTGAATCACTTAAGCCCTTATTTGTTTGCTGGAATTGGCGCTTTTTGGTACAATCCTAAAGGTAGATATAATAATGGTTGGGAAAAATTGAGGCCTTTACAAACAGAAGATGTTAGTTATGGTAGTTTTTCAATGTCATTCCCTCTAGGAATGGGACTTAAATATGCAATTGATAAACAGTGGAGTATTGGTCTAGAAGTAGGAGTTCGCTACACACTAACAGACTATGTGGATGATGTGAGTACGGTATATGTTGATAAATCTAATGCAGATGCCAAAACACAATTCTTAGCTAATCCATCTGAGATACCAGAGCAAGCAAGTTGGACTATACCTGGTCAGCAAAGAGGAAGCTCAACAGAAAATGATTCGTTCACTTTCGCAATATTATCTATTAATTATAAGTTATTAAAAGGAAGGTTAAATTTACCTAAGTTTTAATTTTTATAACTTAATGAAAGCAAAGTCTTTTTTACTTTTAATTTTATTCTACATTCACACCAATTTAGTTTGGTCACAGTCTTATGTAGATGAAATTGCACTTATGGCAGGTGGAGCTTATTACATGGGAGATATAAATCCATATACCCATTTCAACAACTACAACTATCATTTTGGAGCTGGATATAGAAGAACTTTAGACAATAAACAAATAGTTCTAAGAGGACACGTAATGTATGGGCGTGTTTCTGCCGAAAGCCAAACAACGAACCTTAATTTTAGGTCAACTATATTAGAAATTGGTCCAGCAATAGAAATAAACTTTATGCCATTTGTAATAGGTGAAACAAAGAAATACAAAGGCACACCTTATTTATTTGGAGGGTTAACCTACTTTAAAATGAATCCTCAAACAAATAATAATGGAAATTGGATAAACTTACAATCTTTAGGAACTGAAGGACAGGGCTCTTCTTTAAATGAGGAAGACAGTTACAAAACGCAACAGATTAGTCTACCTTTTGGTTTAGGTTTAAAAATAAATTTATCAAAACGTTTTGCTCTCAATATGGAATATGGGATGCGTAAAACATTTACAGATTATTTAGATGACATTTCAGGAACTTATGTTAACACAGACAAACTTGAACAGGAAAATGGTGAACTTGCTGCTAATCTAAGTAGAAGCCAAGGTATAGAAGGTCTTCAAAGAGGCAATGCTCAGAACAAGGACTGGTATTCTTTTTATAACGTAATGTTATGTTTTAGGATCTTACCTAGTAGTGAATGTAAAAATAATTTTAGTCGAAAAAAAAGATGAAATAACAAAAGTTAACTCATCTTTTTTAAACAAGGAAAATATAAAATCAGTAATAATGAGTTTTATCTCTAATTACTAACAAATAGACGGCTGCAAAAACAAAAGGTTGCTTTTACTCCTCTTTGGGTGTAAATTTATAACCTACTCCACGAATAGATTTAAAAAAAGTATTTGGTTGTTGATCACTTTCAAAGATCTTTCGAAAAGAGAGAATTACATTATCAATAGTTCTTGTTGTTGGATAAATTTCATAACCCCAAACTTTCTCTAGTATTTCTTGTCTACTTACAGCTTGATTTTTCTTATCAATCAATAATTTTAACAAATTAACCTGTTTTTTTGTAAGAGCAATTACCTCTTTATTATTTCCTACAACTTCAAAAGAACTAAAATTCACTAGATAACTTCCAATTTCGTAATTTTCTATATTATTAGCAGAAATTTCATTAGAACTTCTTTTGATCAACAATTTAATTCTCAGTAAAAGTTCCTCAATATTAAAAGGCTTTGTTAGATAATCGTCTCCTCCAATAGAAAGCCCCTTAATCTTATCTTCACTATCACTTTTTGCCGTTAAAAAGAGTATTGGAGTGTGCTTATCATTTAAACGTATGGTTTCGCAGATATCAAAACCATTAACATCTGGAAGCATAACATCTAACACAATAGTATCAAAATGTTTTTCTTTTATCTTTTGAATAGCATCCTTTCCTTTAAACACTGAAGTAACATTATACCCTTCTAAATCAAGGTTTAACTTAATTGCTTCATGCAAATTTTCTTCATCTTCGACTAAAAGAATGTTTTTCATAGCTCAATTTATTTAATCATCAAAACCAAATGTAATTAATAAAATTGTTGACTAGATTTAGTATGTGAATTTTTTAACAAGTTTTACTTCTACTTTTTCTTTTAAATTAATTGCCATCCCATTCAATAAAACTTATATTGCAGTTGATTTTAATACAATTACCAATTATGAAACTACAGTCTTTTATCACAGTTGCTTTAATTTGTTCTTTCAGTTTTTCGTTTGCACAAGAAAAATCTATACAAAAATATACTGCTAACCCAGAGTCAATTTTAAAAAAGCCACTAACCTTTGAATCTGTTAAGACAGAAAAAGCCGTAGAATTGAAAATAAAGTCTCAATTCGAAAAAAAGACTTTCAGAAAAGAAATAATTGGTACTGAACCAAAAAAGTAATCATTTTTTTAATACAAGAAATACAATGAGAATCATATATATCTTTTTCACACTTTTGTTTTTGTTTAACAGCTACAGTGCTCAAGAAAAGCTACATAAGCATAATGGAGTAGTTAGATGTGCTACGGTAGAGTTTGAACGAATTAGGAAACGTTTAAATCCTAAGTTAGGAACAGATCTTCAATTCGAAGCATGGTTAAAAACCGAGATTAAGAAATTTAACCAACAAAAAAGTGGAAATAGACTCCCTGTTTTAACTATACCTGTAGTTGTGCATGTTATACATAATGGAGATGCAATTGGCTCTGGTGAAAACATTACTGATGCTCAGGTAATATCTCAAATTCAAGTCTTAAATGAAGATTTTAGAAAAGCTGCAAATAGCCCTGGGTTTAATAATAATCCTGTTGGAGCCGATATAGAAATCGAATTTTGTTTAGCTCAGGTTGACCCAAATGGTAACAATACAAATGGTATTAATAGAGTTAATGGCGGACAAGAATCCTGGGATAGAAATGGAATTGAAGCATCTTTAAAGCCCCAAACAATATGGGATCCTAACAACTATTTAAATATGTGGACCTGTAGGTTTGGAGGAAGTGCTAGTTCTTTACTTGGGTATGCTCAATTTCCAGACAATTCAGGGTTAGCAGGATTAAACGCTAACGGAGGATCAGCTAATACAGATGGAGTAGTTATGAATTTTAATGCATTTGGAACAGCCGCTGCTGACGACGGAACTTTTAATTTAAACCCTACTTATAATTTAGGTAGAACAACAACTCACGAAGTTGGTCATTGGTTAGGCCTTAGACATATTTGGGGTGATGGAGACTGTACTGCAGACGACTTCTGTAATGACACACCTTTAGCAGGTGCGCCAAATTATGGTTGCCCTACAGGTAACTCCTCATGTAACTCTTTAGACATGATAGAAAACTATATGGATTATTCTAATGATAACTGTATGAATATTTTCACAGAAGATCAAAAGACTAGAATAAGAACTGTAATGAGTGTTTGTCCAAGAAGAGCTAGTTTGGCTAATTCAACAGTTTGTTCAGCAGCAGGGGCACCTCCAGTTTGTAACTTTACTCCAAGTTCAACTTCAGTTATAGCAGGAAATTCCATAAGTTTTACAGATAATTCTACAGGAAGCCCAAACTCTTGGAACTGGAACTTTGACAATACTAATCAAGGTGGTGTTAACCCTAGCACTTCATCTGATTCAAACCCAAATAATATCATATACAATAACACAGGGACATACCAAGTCCAATTAACAGCTACAAATGCAAATGGATCATGCACATCAACTCAAACAATTACAGTAGGGCTTTCATCTGGCTGTGATACATTAACAAACTTTGCTTCAGGGGATTCACTGGCGCTATACCCTTCTAACCAAGGAAATAACCAATTCGGATATATTTCTGGTTGGAACAATTTTGGTGATATTTCAAAAGCAGAATTTTATTCGAGCTACTCACCTTATACACACGTTACCGGTATGGATATTTATTTTGTTAATGTAATTGACAATGGAACTGGAGCTACTGTAGACTTTAACATTTGGAATGAAAATGCGGGGCAACCTAATTCAGTCGTAGGATCT
>CALDTD010000314.1 GCA_937924345.1 uncultured Flavobacteriales bacterium
CCATCATTCACAAAAACCCCCATTGAATCTAAAAAAGGAAAATTATCATCTTCTATACTAATTAGAGCATTTAGAGCTGTATCCTGATTGTATATACCTGATGGTAAAAAGAAATAAATATGTTATAAGTTTGCATTGGTAGCAATATTATCTTCTACAGAAAATCCGATCCCCTCACAAACATTTAAAGAATCTTCTGTAAAACTAGGTTGGTTAGGTTTTATTAATGTACCTACTTGAACTATAACAGTTGAATTGAGTTCGCAATTGTTTATATCTCTAATTATAACATTATATGATCCGGCCTCTAAATTATTAAACTCAGGACTTTGTATAAACTGAATTCCATCTAATGAATAAGTATAGCTTCCATTACCTCCATTAGCAACAAAAGTTATTTCTCCATTAGATTGATTACAGTTTTCTGGAGTTACAATTAATTGATCCATTTCTAATGGAGAGTTTGGCCCACCAATTATAACATCTTCTTCTAGAGAAGTACAACCATTTGCATCTGTAATTGTCATAATGTAATTCCCTTGCGAATATCCATCAAATGAAGGAGGACTAGAAACTCCATTAACATTGTAAAAAAATGGACTCTGGCCCGTAGGGTTCTCAAAAGATAATTCTCCATCGTTGGTTCCAAAACAAGTTTCATCTTGGGTTAATGCCGTAAAAGTTGGTAATGGATTGCCGGAAATGATTATTGTATCTTTTACTATACAACTGTTTTCCTCTACATGAAAATAGTACTCTTCAGAAAGAGTATTATCTATTAAAATATCTGTAGAACTTAGAGTCATTTCGTTTTCATCTACCCAATTACCACTAGTCGGATTACTTATGCTTGATAAATCTATCGTTTGACCAATACAAAAAGAGGTGTCAGAGAAATTTGGATTAGCAGGAGAATTTGGAGAACAGGGATCAAGAGGATTACTATTATTTGTTAATTCCTGTCCGTTAGGTATCCCATCATTATCACAGTCTTCACTTAACCAAATAGAGCTCTGTGCCAACGTAACACTTAATACTATATATTCACATCCATCATTAGGATTAGTTCCATCACTATTTACTTCAGTTCCATCATTTACTCCATCACCATCCGAGTCCGGGTTTGATGGATCAGTGTTATTATTTACCTCTTCTTGATTTGTTAATCCATCATTATCACAATCTAAAGATAGATTATTTAAGTCGCAAGCTAGAACGGTTATGAAAACAGTATCATTATTACATAACGGAGTTGTCTGATTATCGCATACTTGTATAACAACCGTATCTTCTCCAACAAAGTTTGTATTTGGTATGTAAGTAATGCTATCGCTACCGACAAAAGTTATACTCCCATTATTTGGACCATTGATTACTGGTTGAATTAATACTAATTGATCACCATCTATATCTGAGTCGTTAGCTAATACATTTGTTGAAATTGAAGTATTTAATGGTGTAAATATATTTTCGCTTGAGATAATAGGAGCATCATTAACAGGGGTAACAGTTAAGGTTATAATTGCTGTATCAATGTCTCCGTTTGCAAAAGTTCTATATTGTAACGTTGCTTGACCAAAAAAGTCTGGAATAGGGTTATAAGTTAGCTGACCTGAGCCTTCGTCAAACATCCAAAGACCAAAAGGATTAGTATAAGAGGTTTCTTTAGCAGAAGTCATAATATCTAAATCATAAACTCCTGCCATTACAGGTGCAATAACAACTAGTTCTGCTATGGTATCATTACCAATTATATCAAAACTT
Organism: uncultured Flavobacteriales bacterium; assembly: GCA_937924345.1. Taxonomy (GTDB): domain Bacteria; phylum Bacteroidota; class Bacteroidia; order Flavobacteriales_D; family Parvicellaceae; genus S010-51. The sequence goes on from CALDTD010000314.1 coordinate 1,765, forward strand.
ATTGGTGAATCTTCTGTCGTAAAACTAAAATCATCTACAGCTATAGGAGAACAATTTATTGTATTAAAATTAATGGTATCTCTATTTATACACCCTAAAGAATCTCCTTTCAAAATAAAAGAACGATCTCTACCTATGCTAGGCATTGGGTTTGTTATTCCTAAATCCACACCCAAAGAATTTTGCCAGCTAAAGTTAGTTGAACTACTAGTATTTTCTACATCAAAAATATTATTCAATGTAAAAACTATACCTTGGCATACAATACTATCATTTACACCTAATTCAACTTGAGGAATAGCGTTTACAACAATAGTTGTATCTAAATTTATTTTACACCCTAGACTATCTACAAGTACACTAATACTTTCTGTTCCTGCTGAAAGACCAATTATATAATACGAGCTATCATTTTCCATACTTCCTAAACTAGATCCAGATATGCTAAGCAAAGAACCATAATTTTCTACAGTAAGTTTTGTTGAGTCTCGAAGACAAAGAGTATCTTGAAGTAGACTTAAAACGGGACTATATTCTCCTATTGTAAAAGGAGCACTAAACTCTGAAGTGGAAGAAAGAGTTGTATATCCGAAGCTTCCAATTGTAAATTCTTCGTTTAATCTTGTAAGTGTAGCCAAAACTGCATCACCTACTACTGAAGACGTTGCTGGCACACTTAAATTAAGAACAGTATCTCCATTGTGTAAATCGGTTAACAACGTATCGTATATAAAAGTTTTACCTTCTGTATTATCATGATCTCCATTAAAAAACTCGACTCTGTAAGTATTATCGTTGTCATCGTCCTCTACAGTTAATTTCACTTTTAAGATTACTGAATCTGAGGAGGCGCAAAAAATAGCTTGCAAAAATTCTGGAGGTAAAATAGAATCATTAGATTTTGGTTTATTCGTAATTGAAATATTAGTTAAGTTATTTGCGTCTAGGTCTAAACCTAATCCTCCATTCGAATTATTATTTCCAAACATTGAATTTCTTGACACTTTAATTCCCTTACAATCATCTGCAATAGAAATACCAACTCCTGAATTTCTTGCTATAATATTTGAATCTATTTTAACATCATAAATACTATCATTAATTAATATCCCAACTCCATTACCAAAAGAG
>CALDTD010000315.1 GCA_937924345.1 uncultured Flavobacteriales bacterium
TCACGTTGGTGAAGACCAATAGATGGCTCATCTAAGATATAAAGGACACCTGTAAGTTCTGAACCTATTTGAGTAGCTAATCGAATGCGCTGTGCTTCTCCTCCCGATAATGTTTTTGCACTAAGGTTTAAGTTTAAATAGTCTAGCCCAACTTCTAGTAAAAATCCAACTCTATCTTTTATTTCTTTTATAATATCGTTCGCAATAATAAGTTGTTGCTTCGATAATTTAGATGGTAATTCATCTACCCAAACTGATAATTCGGATAAATCCATCGTGGTTAATTCATAAATTGCCTTACCAGCTACTTTATACAGCAAAGATTCTTCTTTTAAACGGCCACCTTTACATTTACTACAAGTAATTTTATTTGTAAAACTTTCTGCCCAGCGCAATACTTGGCGAGAAGAGGTTTCATCTTTATGTCTTGAAATAAAATTAATAATCCCTTCAAAGTTAGAAACAACTTCATGAACACCATTTTCTCCCAATACTTTTATCAACTCATCCGAACCGTACAATAAAGTATTTAATACTTTTTCTGGGATTTTTGAAATTGGCGTATCTAAGGTTACTTTATCATTTTTAAGTATTATTTCTACTTGTTTAAACAAATGATTTGCCTTGTATTTTCCTAGTGGAGCAATCCCTCCTTTTTTAATCGACAATTTATCGTCTGGAATAATTTTATCGATTGCTATTTCTGTTACTTCCCCTATTCCATTACATTTTTTACAAGCACCATGCGGAGAATTAAACGAGAATATATTGGGTTCTGCTTCTGGTAAAGAAAAACCAGAACTTGGACACATTAAAAAACGGCTAAAATGTTGCTCTTTTTTTGTTTCGTGCAAAACAATACTTAATTCTCCTTTTCCTCGTTTTAAGGCATCTTCTATACCTTTTGAAATACGCTTAATCGATTTCTCTTCTACTTTTATTCGATCTATAATTACATCTATGTCGTGTGTTTTATAACGATCTAGCTTCATACCAGGCGTTATTTCTACAATAACACCATCTACTCTAGCTTTTAAGAAACCTTGCTTACTTAATTTTTCAAATAATTCTCTGTAATGACCTTTTCTAGCTTTTATAAGTGGAGCTAACAAAATAATTTTTTGTCCTTTAAATTTTTCTAAGATTAATTCTTGAATTTCTTTTTCAGAATACTTAATCATTTCATCTCCTGTAGAAGGAGAAATAGCCACAGATGCTCTGGCATAAAGTAATCTTAAGAATGCATAAATCTCTGTAATCGTACCTACTGTTGAACGCGGACTTTTACTTACTGTTTTTTGTTCTATAGAAATTACAGGACTTAACCCAGTTATTTTATCTACATCAGGACGAGTTAAGTTCCCCATAAACTGTCGAGCATAAGCCGAAAATGTTTCCATATAGCGACGCTGTCCTTCTGCAAAAATTGTATCAAACGCAAGTGAAGACTTACCACTACCACTTAAGCCTGTAATTACGACTAGTTGATTTCGCGGTATTGAAATAGAGATATTTTTTAAGTTATGTGCTCTAGCACCAATAACTTCAATTGTTCCCTCTTCTACTATAAATTTATCCTCCATAATATGCGAAAATATTAGTTTGAAGTTAAGATTTTAATTTGATAGCTTTTGTTAACATCATTTGGCAATGTCTTATCTCGAAGCCAAGGATTCAACATTTTTAATTCTTTATAAGTTACCCCTTGAGATTTAGCGAAATTTACAAGATCTGTTATTGAAGAGTCTACTGTTATATTTTTATAAATTGGCGAAGTATATAAGTCCTCAGAATCATAGTAAAAACCAAACTTATTAGGATTAGAAAGAATTTCTTTCACTGCTAATATGCGATAAACATACCTACCTGTCTCTAAGTTGAGTAATAAATCGTAATATGAATCAACATCTTGCTCTTTTAATCTTCTTTCTAAACCAGCTTTCCCCATATTATATGAAGCTGCTGCTAATGTCCAACTATTAAACTTTTTATAAGCCGTATTTAAATAGTTACAAGCTGCTTCTGTAGCCATTTCTAACTGATAACGCTCATCTACAAATCCATTTACTTCTAATCCATAACCTTTAGCAGTCTTTGGCATAAATTGCCAAAACCCTTTAGCTCCAGATGGTGACACAACATTCATTAACCCACTTTCTATTACTGCTAAATATTTAAAGTCATCAGGAATATTATTCTTTTTCAAAATTGGTTCTATAATCGGAAACCACTTGTTTGCTCGTTTAATAAATAAAAAAGTCTGTGACTGCCAATACATATTAACTAACAATTCTCTATCTATTTTCTCATAAATAAAGGGTTGGTCAACTGGGACAGCTTCTCCACAAAAAGTTAGTACTTTAGAAACTTTAGGGGCTACTAATTGATAATCTTTATTTATTGTTATTGTTTTCTTTTCAGCACCTTTAGAAAAACCTGATTCTTTTGCTTTTATCAATTGATTAGATACTTCTATTACTTTTGCCTGTTGCCCTTTATTTTCGCAAGAAATTAAACTGCCAACCATAAATATTACCAATAAGATTTTAGAAATAAGCCTTATCATTTTCGTTTGTCTTTATTCATTTGAGTAAACCCAAATAACAAACCAAAGATAATTAAAAAATAGCTTAATAATATTACCGAATGATACCATCTCCAAGTATCTACAAATTTGAAAATCCCAGTACAAATAATAAGTGAAATAACTGAAAGCCCAAGAAAAACAAAACCTACTCTACTGTCTGACAAGCCAAGATAAGAAAGGTGATGAGTTGTGTGATCCTTACCCCCTACAAAAGGAGACTGTTTACGTGCCAATCTGTTTATTACAACACTTGTTGTATCTACAATTGGTAAAATAAATGCAATTAATACTGTAAATATTTTTTGCATAACTTCCGACTCACCATCAAATGTTGAAGAATTCCAAATATACTTAATTCCCATAGCAGCGATAAACATACCCAAAAACTGACTTCCAGTATCTCCCATAAACATTTTTGAAGGATTCCAATTATAAAAAAGAAAAGCAATTAATGCGCATAAAACTCCTAAAACCACTATAAAATCAAAAGATTGATAGTTCCCATTTACAGAAAGAAAAGATAAACAGATAAGCAAAATAAATATAGATACTGTTGCCGTAATACCATCCATATTGTCTAGCATATTAATTGAATTCATAATTCCGATAATCCAAAAAATAGTTAATCCATAATTCAAATAATCTAACTCAAAAAACTGAATATAGTTACCAGATATAATTAATAAAACTCCGCAAAATAACTGCACAAAAAACTTTAACCAGGGTTTTGTATTATAAGCATCATCTGCCAAGCCCATTAAAAAAGCAAGTGCAGTTGCTCCTATTATACCTAAGGCTTCAACATCATGAAAAAGTGGTGAAGCAGGAAAAAAGATAGAATAACAAGCAGTAGATAATAAAAAGGCCATATAGAATGAAAGCCCTCCAATAGCTGGCTTAGAAACACTACTCCAACGAATTATAGGTTGCTCCTTACCCCTCATTCCCATATTGGTAATAAACTTTAGTAAAATCATATTCATAAGCAGGCAAAAAAGCACCATACTTACAGAAAATATAGAAAATATTAAATAGATATATTGTTGAGAATCCAAAACTAAAATTTAGAACTAAACGATTTAAACTGCTTGCCTTCTTTATCTTTTTCAGATAAAATTGGATCCTTTGTTTCCCAATTAATACTTAATGATTCATCATTCCATAGAATACAATCTTCACTTTCTTTATTATAAAAATTTGTACACTTATAAAAAAACTCTGTATCGTCTTCTAACGTAACAAAACCATGGGCAATTCCAGGGGGTAACCACACCATTTTATTTTCTATAGCATCTAGTTGAAATGTCAAATGTTTTCCATAGGTTTTTGAATCTTTTCTAATATCTAGGGCAACATCAAGTACTTTTCCTTTTAAAACACGTACCAGCTTCCCTTGTTCATAAGGAGGGTTTTGAAAATGTAAGCCTCTCAAAACATTTTTTTGAGATTTGGACTGATTATCTTGAACAAAATTTAAGTTTAGTCCAGTTGCATCATTAAACACTTTCTGATTAAAAGATTCAAAAAAATAACCACGCTCATCTCCAAAAACTTTTGGCGTAAGAACTAAAACACCTTCTATATCTGTTTGTTCAACTTTCATACTTAACTCAACTTATAACAAAAGTAAAATTTATTTCTTACCAAATAAATTAAATTTCTTTTTGGTTTGATCTGACTCACTGTAGTAACCTCCGTAAGTTGTATATCCGTAACCATACCCTTTGCCATAAGTATTTTTTTGTGTATCTACATTATTTAAAATCACAGAAAGTTTTTCGATTTTATTATCCGTAATCATTCTTTCTACATTTTCTACGAAATGCTTTTTAGAATAATTCGCTTTAAAAACATACAATGGATAATCTGCTTTTTTAATCATAGAAATTCCATCTGTAACTAAACCTACTGGAGGATTATCTACAATAATTTTATCATACGTTAGCTTTAGCTCTTCAATAATCTTATCAATCTCTCCGTT
>CALDTD010000316.1 GCA_937924345.1 uncultured Flavobacteriales bacterium
CCATCAATTACGAGAATTTCGTTGGGATTAAACTCTTTAAAAACGCCATTTTTTTCTCCATTTTTATAAGACGTTGTTTGATAAAGCGTATGAGAAGCAAAATTCCACAACTTCCATTCCCCATCTTTAAAACCGTTTTTATAAGCTCCCTCAATTTTTACTGAACCATTTGCATTCCACTCTTTGTAAACTCCGTTAAGTAACCCGTCTTTAAAATTCTTTTCCGTTTTTGGTTTTCCAGAAGAATAAAAAGTTCTGATAAATCCATTTCCTGCAACAATCGTTTGCTTTTCTTCTTTATCCCAATAACTGATTAAATACTCTTTATCATCGTTGGGTTTGTATGCTATAGTTTGTTTTGGTTTTCCATTTTCGTGAAAGTACTTCCAATTCCCAATTTTAATAGGCTCTATATATTCTAACTTATTCCAATATTTATAAGGCTGTAAAAGAATACTATCTGGCAATTGAGCAAATTCGCCCGTCTCTTTCACAGTTCCATTTTCATAAAAACTGGTGAATAAACTGTCTTGTATCCCAAACTTAAAATACCCTATATTTTTTGCTTTTCCACTTGGGTAATTTTCCTTTACTTTCCCATGAAATTTACCATTAACATAAACACCCGTTTGCTCTACCTCTCCATTTCGATACCAATACGTCCATTTTCCAGTCTTTTGACCTACATTGGAAAAACCACTTACGTTATAATATCCTCTACTTTGAATTTTTCGTTCCTCTTTATCCCAAAAAGTCGTCACTTTTTTACGTTCTAAACCTCCACTAGCTACATCTTGTTCTTTTTGACCAAAATATAGACTAGCCTTTACAGTAAAAACGACCAATAAAATTGTGTTTATTAATTTCATGTAAAAGTAATAACTGATTTTCTAAAATAAAGTTACAAGTAACATTCCAAAAGTAAATATGTACCTTTTAATTTGCTTTTAACGTCTTCCAGATCTTAGTAAAATGTTTCTTTGTTTCGTAAGAAAAATCTGCACTCATTAACCAACCGTAGTAACCAGGCTCTTGTTTAAAAACTTCTGTTACTACTTTACCTTTGTGCTTTCCAAAATTTATAATAGGTGTGTTGTTTTCGTCTAATGCAATCCGTTGTGCAAAATCTAATGTATTTGCCCCCATTTTGGAGAAGTCACTCAAGAAGTTAATATCGTTTTCTAACTCATCGTAACGGTCTAATTGCGCTTCTAAAACCTCTACAGTAGCAACAATATCTGCTTCTGCCGAATGAGCATTTTCTATTTCTTTTTGACAATAAAATTTATATGCAGCAGAAAGCGTGCGTTGTTCCATTTTATAAAATATATTCTGAACATCAACCGTCTTTCTATTTTCTAATTCAAAATCTACTCCTGCTCTGTAAAACTCTTCTAATAGCAATGGAATATCAAAACGATTAGAATTATACCCTCCTAAATCTGCATTTCCAATAAATGTATTTACTTCTTCTGCTATTTCCTTGAAAGTTGGAGCATTAATAATATCGATATCATATATCCCATGAATTTCTGAAACTTCAATAGGAATTGGAATTGTAGGATTAATTTTTTTAACGTAGTTTTCTTTCTCTCCGCTGGGGTAAACTTTTACAATTCCTATTTCTACTATTCTGTCTTGTGCAATATTAAGACCTGTTGCTTCTAAATCGAAGAACGCAATTGGTTTTTGAAGCTTTAAATTCATTTTTTTTCTTGTTTGTAACAAAGGTGTAGAATTTATAGCGACTTGCAAAGCGGTAACAAAAAAATGAATTGGTTTATTTTAACCTTATTAAAATTCATTGGAGTCTTTCACAATAAAGAAGACTACTACTTGCTTAATGTAAAAGATTTCATATTCATTGGTTTGTCGCCATCAAATTCAGAAACCTTAAGCGTATGCGTTCCCAATTGAAAACCTGGTGACTCTATTTCCAAAGCATAAGTACCTGGTTCTAATATAACTGATATTTTACCGTTTTGATTTACTTTATATTCTCCAAGTAGCTCATCATTTTTATCATAAATAATAACTAAACCGTCTTTAACTAATTTACCAGAAACAGCATCTTTAAGATCTATAATAAATAACGCTGGCTTCTTTACTACATCTTCAATCGTAACTCTATAGATATCTCTATCTCCGAAGCCTTCTGGCCGAACTGCTGTTAAGTAAGCATGCTTCATATCATCAGAAAACTGTATTACTTTATCATCATAAGATGTATTTAATGGATATCCTAAGTTAACTGGCGGCTTCCATTTATTAGTTTCGGGATCCCACTCTGCCTTGTAAACATCGTATCCACCTAGGCCTGGATAACCGTTAGATGCAAAATAAAGTGTTTTATCATCATCAGATAAATAAGGAAAATCTTCATTTCCACTTGTGTTTAATGAATTGATTGGTTGTGATTGTGCCCAAGTTCCGTCTGGCAACTTTCGAGTCATAAATAAATCCAAGCCACCCTTTCCACCAGGTTTGTTACTTGCAAAAAAAAGTGTTTTTCCATCTTTAGACAATGAAGAAGCAGTTTCTATTGCTTTTGTATTAACTCCTTCTTTTATTTTCTTTTTACGGGCGTAATTAGAACCAGACTTCTTAGACTCGTAGATATCTCCTGCATCTTCAATATTATCAAAATAAATAAACATGTGCTTCCCATCATCAGATAAACTAACACATTGTTCGTCAAAATTTGTATTTAGAGACGTAACTGGCTTTGCAGAGGAAAAAGTAAAACCATTAAATTTAGTGCTAAATATATCTGATGGGTAATAACCGTCAAATTCTTTGCGCCCTTTGCTTTCTTTTCTTCTAGAAGTAAAAACTAAGATTGTTTCATCTTTAGAAACAAAAGGGAAATAATCTGGGTATGACGAATTTATCTTGTCTCCTAAGTTTTCAAAAGTTACTTTAATTGGGTTATCATAAAGCTCTTTTGCAAATTCATAGCTCATTAATTTTGCTCCAATCTGATCTTCAAATATGCCTGGCTTTTTCTTATACTCTTTCATTGCAGCAATAGACTTGTCATATTCGTAGCGATGTGTGTATGCTTCGGCAAGATAATAATACATTTCTTTATCTTGCTTCTTCATTTTCTTTAGCTTTTCTAAATAGCCTACTGCCTTTGCTTTATCTGTTTCTGTTCTGAGGTAACATAGCGCTAAATTAAACAAGTACTTCCCATTTGTAGGATCAACTTTCAATAGTTTTTTGTATTGAGGAATTGCATCAAGATAGTTAGTCTGTTTAAATAAATCATCAGCTAATCGAGGGTCAACTTGACTGTATACTAAATCACTTGTTAAAAATAAAATGAATAATGTGAATATATATATGTATCTCATAGTAATATGATTTAATCGTTTTTCATTGCTCAA
>CALDTD010000317.1 GCA_937924345.1 uncultured Flavobacteriales bacterium
TAGGATATTGAGGATAAGCTTCCCCATTTGTTTTTTGCTAGTGTAATGTTTCCATGTGTTGTATAACCATTGTTTCCAGATGCATAAGAAGACGTTAAATTTCCTTGTAGGCTTAGAGTAGAATCATCAGTTGGTACTGGAGTTTTTGTATAGTAATGAATAACACCACCAAGCGCATCGCTACCGTAATTGACCGAGCCTGGGCCATAAGCAATATCAACTTGTTCTAGAATGTTATTGTCTAATGTTATACTGTTCTGTAGGTGCCCTCCTCTGTAAATAGCATTATTCATGCGCACACCATCAATTACTAAAAGTACCTTATTCGCCTCCATTCCTCTAATCATTGGGCTTCCTCCTCCAGCTTGACTTTTCTGAATTTGTACACTTCCTGCTTCTTGTAATATTTCGGCCGAAGTTTGAGCACCTATTTTATGAATTTTTTCATTGTTAAGCACCTCTACTTTTATTGGGCTTTTGCTAAATTGATTTTTTTTATTTCGAACAGTAACAACAGCTTCTACTCCGTCTAGGAAAATACTCTGATAATGCAATAAAACTTTGTGCCCTAGTGTACTTTTGACTTGCTTTACACTTAGGGTAAGTGGAAGATAATTTTCATTAAAAAAGTAAAGGGTATCATTTTCAGAAAAGTTCTTTAAACTAAAACTTCCTTTTTCATCTGTTGTTAAACTACTATTCGTTTGTTTAGAAATCACTTCAACATTTTCTACAGGCTCTAAATATTCGTTGTATACTTTTACTTGCTGACTCATTGCAGAAAAAGCTACAAAAAAGAGGACGATATTAACAGTCAGTTTAGTCATGAAAAATAGTCGACAAAATTTTGTAAGACTGTATGCTTCCTTTACGAATTTCGGTTTGTGTTTCTATATATTTTATAAGGTTGTTTAGCAAGTCTTGTTTCGTTTTAGAATGCAATGTTAATGTATTCAACTCATCAATATTCATGCCTATAATCTGCTTAAAAGCTTGTGAGCTTTCTGTAGAAAAATAGTCTGAGTTGGGTTGAGGATTATACTCAAATATTCCTTCACTTATTTTTATTAAATCAATACTTTGATTTCGACCAAAGTTGGGCGTAATTCCTAATTGAATAATAAGTTGAATAATAAAATAATGATGAAATAAACCGATAAAGTCTTTTTTGTCGTATTGTTCTATTAATTCTTCTACCACAGCATACAACTCTTCGTTTGGAGCTGTCTCTTTAAGAGTTTTGTTAAGTACTTCTGTTAAGAAAATCGCAACAGTACTTTTTCTAATATCGCTAGTAAGCGAATAGCTTGGTTTAAGTAATCGAATTTGTCGTCCAAAGTTGAGGTCTTTGTCTGTTCTGAAATTTGTCGTAAGTTCTAGGTAATGAAAGGGTTGTAGTAATGCCTGTCCGCCTTTTTTCTTTTTTATTCCTTTTACAATAAAAGAGCAAGTGCCGTATTCTAAAGTATATATCTTTAAGATAATACTTGTATCACCATAGTTGGTGTGATTTAGATATAGTCCAGAGATCGTTTGCTGCATTTTTAGACAAAAAAAGAAGTTAAACTGTTGCTAGCTTAACTTCCTTGTAAAATTTTATAGAATTAGAACCTAATCAATCACTGCTGGAAACTCTAAAGAGAAGTTTGTTAATTCAGCAAATTCGTTAATTCTAGCTCCTATTTCATCCATTGTTAAGTCTTTTAAACGCTCAATTCCAAATTTCTCTACTGTAAAAGAAGCCATTGCTGACCCCATAATAATAGCGTTTTTCATGTTTTCCCAAGATAAATCTCCAGTTGCAGCTAAATGGCCAATGAATCCTCCAGCGAAAGTATCTCCGGCTCCTGTTGGGTCAAATACTTCTTCTAAAGGTAATGCTGGTGCATAAAATACTTTATTGTCTTCAAACAATAAAGCACCGTGTTCTCCTTTTTTTATGATTAATGTTCTAGGTCCCATTTCTAAAATAGCTTTAGCAGCTTTTCTCAAAGAATATTCTCCAGATAATAAACGCGCTTCCTCATCGTTAATTGTTAAGACATCAATCTCTTTAATAACTTTCTTTAAATCTGGCATTGCAATTTCCATCCAGAAGTTCATAGTATCCAATGCAATTAATTTTGGACGCTTTTCTAATCTTTCAATAACCTGTAATTGTAATGATGGAGTAAGATTACCTAACATTAAGTATTCGCAGTCTTGGTAGCTTTCAGGTATAATAGGATCAAAGTTCTCTAATACGTTTAATTGTGTGTCAATAGTATCTCTACTATTCATATCATTATGGTATTTACCTGACCAAAAAAATGTTTTTTCGCCTTGTTTTACTTGTAAACCTTCTGTAATAATATCTTTTGTCTTAAACATATCTAACGTCTCTTTTGGGAAATCTTCCCCAACTACAGAAACAATTTTAGCTTGTTTTGTAAAATAAGAAGCGGCAAGGCTTATGTATGTACAAGCTCCTCCAATTATTTTATCTGTTTTTCCAAAAGGTGTTTCTATTGCATCAAATGCTACTGTTCCAACGTTTACTAGACTCATTTTCTATTGTTATTTTTGAAATAAAATTATTTTTTTTGCAAAGGTATTGTTTTCTTGCAAACAATAACTATATTTGCGGTCGAATTATTATTGCTTCTTTAGCTCAGCTGGTTAGAGCACCTGACTGTTAATCAGGGGGTCCAAGGTTCAAGTCCTTGAAGAAGCGCTAAGAAAAGCAGTTGGTTTCAATTGCTTTTCTTTTCATTTTTAATTCAAATTAACCTGCTTCTTTAGCTCAGCTGGTTAGAGCACCTGACTGTTAATCAGGGGGTCCAAGGTTCAAGTCCTTGAAGAAGCGCAAAAACAAAAGCAATCAGAAATGGTTGCTTTTTTTGTTTTGAAATAGTTTAGGGTATTCAAATAGTAATAAAATTAAAGTTGATAAAACAATTTTAGCATAAATAGACGGTTATTTCATAATAAAGCATTACAAAATATTACCTTTCATTAATGTCTCGTGAAAATTTAAAAAACCTCAAGCCAAAGCACAAACCTATGGTCAAGTCTAAAAAGGTTAATACTCAAGATCATGAATTAGGAAAAAAAGCTAAAATTAAGGTTTTACTTTATACTTGGGTGGCTGTTTTATCGCCATTACTAATTGTAGCATTAATGCTACTTACTACATTTGAGTCTGATCTGCCTTCTATAGAAGCATTGGAAAACCCTAGAAGTGATGAGTCTACTAATTTGTATGATGCAAATGGAAAAATGATTGGGACATTTTTTGCTATGCATACAAATAGGACGAAAGTTTCCTATCAGGAACTACCTAAACATTTAATTAATGCTTTAAAGTCTACCGAGGATAAACGTTTTGAAACGCATTCGGGGGTTGATGGTCATGGGCTAATGCGTGCTATTTTGGGGGCAATGATTGGTTCTAATAAAGGAGGTGCAAGTACAATTACTCAGCAGTTAGCAAAAATGATGTTTCATAACCCTGCTAAATCCTCTTTTAAGCGTATACGTCAAAAGTTTGCAGAGTGGATTATTGCTAGTCGATTAGAAACGCGTTATACCAAAAACGAAATAATAGCAATGTATTTTAATGAGTTTGATTTTACAAATAATGCTGTAGGAATTCATTCAGCAGCTCGAATTTATTTTGGTAAAGAACCCAAAGATTTAAAAATAGAAGAGTGCGCTGTATTAGTCGGTATGGCTAAAAATCCAAATGTTTATAATCCTAAATCTAAACCAGACAATGCCTTAAAAAGAAGAAATGTAGTGTTGTATTTAATGAAAGAACAAGAACATATTACTCAAGAGGAATATGACTCCTTAAAAACATTGCCGATTGGATTAAATTTTAAAAAAGAGACTTATAACTCTGGTGTTGCACCCTATTTAAGAGCTTTTGTAAAGAAAGAAACGCGGAATATTATTAAAGAGAATAACTTGCTAAACGAGTACGGAAAACCATT
>CALDTD010000318.1 GCA_937924345.1 uncultured Flavobacteriales bacterium
GCTCCAATTTGATCTTCATCACTTCTGTCATCATCCCAAAGACCATCGGTTGGTTTAGCAACTTGAATACTGTTTATAATATTTAACTCTTTTGCTAATTCAAATACTTCTGTTTTTGTTAAGTCAGCAATAGGAGAGAGGTCAACACCTCCATCGCCATATTTAGTAAAGAACCCTACACCAAAATCTTCTACTTTATTACCCGTTCCGGCTACTAAATAACCGTGATGCCCTGCAAAAGCATATAAAGTGGTCATTCTTAATCTTGCTCTTACATTTGCCATTGTCAAATGGTCTTGTATACTCGTTGGTATATCATTACTAAATTGCTGAAAAGACTTCGTTAAATCTGTAGTGTAAGAAGTTATCGAGTCAAATTTAGATTTAAGCCAAAAAATATGTTCATTACTTCTGTCAAATTGAGAAGGCGGTTGTATAATAGGCATGTTCAAAACAATTACTTTTTTACCCGTCATTGCACAAAGTGTTGAGGTAACCGCAGAATCAATACCGCCAGAAACTCCAATTACAAAACCTTTAATGTTTGCGTTATTTGCATAACTATTTAGCCAGTTTACAATAAAATCTATTTTCGCTTTGCTTTCCATGTCTCTATATTATATAGTGTTTAAAAATACAAAAAAAGCCCGAAAAATAATTTCCGAGCTTTTTAAATATATTTAATTTTTTGTTTAAAATAAAATTCCAACCGTTAATGCAACACTTCCTGGTATTGCTTTTTGGTTAATTTCTTTAAAACCTACAGGTCGACTTCCGCTTGGCTCAGTAACAGTAAAATCTTTTACACCTAAATATTTATCATCACCATTTAATGCATTAGAAAAGAAGTAGTTGTATGTTAAGTCAAAAAATAAAGAAGTAGAGCCAGATAAGTTGTATTCTGCTCCTCCTCCAAAAATTAATCCTGTTCTAGCAAAAGATGCTCCTGTGTTTAAATCTAAGTCTGTATTTGTTGGGGTTGAATTACCAAATTCTACTTCGTCTTCAACTATAGCTTTTGTCTTAATACCTAAGTTTAATCCAAATGTACCATAGTATTTGAAGTAACCTATTTCTTTAGTTTTCATTTTAAAAGCGATAGGAATATTTACATAATTTATTTTATAGCGTCTGTTCTTTAGCCAAAAAGTAGAGTTTAGACTATCACTAAGATTTTCTGCCGTAAAATCTTGAAACTCTTCATCACGATTTAAGATATAAAAAACAGAATCTTTAGAAGATGCTTCAAAAAAACCTATTTTCCCTACCGAAGTTTGAATTCCAACACCACTTACAAAAGATACAGTTTTACTCAATCTATATTCTACTTGAGCACCCCAACTATATCCTAAACCTGATCCATTGCTTACAAATTTCTTTTTGTTTGATGGGCTTAGCCAGTCAATAGAAAGACTTCCTTTAAGACCAAATCTAAGGTTCTTTGCTTCGTTAACTTCATTGTCTATTTGCCCAAAACTTAGGTTTGTCAATAAATATGCAGCGCTTAGAAGTAATATTTTTTTCATAATAGTATGTGTTATTTTATTAAGTTATAATCTGATATTCTATTCGCAAAGCTAATAAATTTTTACCTTTGGTTAATACCAATAATATATTGGTCGATTTTTTTTGTTTTTTTAACTTTGAAAGCTAGTGAAAGTACACATTAAATTCTATTTTATTTTTTTTGTTTTGTTTTTATGCCAATGTACAGAAGACAAACTTAAAGTCGATGTTGAAGCTGTAGAAGTAGATATTACTACGCACAGATTAGAAAAAGAATTATTCGATTACAGCAAGACAAATATAGATGAATTAAATCGTCATTTGATTAATAAATATGGAGATTTATACGAGATTTTTGTTAGTGAAATGATAGGAGAAGGTTCTGTTCACGATCCTTCTGTTGGAACTAGAATTGAACGCTTCCGAAAAGATAGTATTATTCAATTAATTAATGATGCAGTAACTAAAGAGTTTGGTGATTTTACAAATTATACAGCTGATTTTGAAAAAGCATTTAAACACTACAGGTTTTATTTTCCCGATAGTGTAGTTCCAAATATTATAACTTTTTATTCAAATTTTAATGCAAAGATATTTCCCGCAAACAATGTTTTGGCTATTGGGTTGGAAATGTATCTAGGGTCAGAAAATGATTACGTAAAACAAATTCCTCTTGATGTTCTTCCTCAATTTATAAAAGATGATATGAATAAAAAATTCTTAGTCGCTGATGGAATGAAATATTGGTTGCTAAACCGTTTTTATGAAGATAATATTGGAGACGATTTTGTGGCAAAGGTTATTGAACTGGGTAAAATAATGTATTTATTGGATGCTATGCTTCCAGATGTGTCTGATGACATTAAAATTAATTATTCTCCTGAGGAGTTGAAATGGGTACAAGAACACGAAGAGAATATTTGGAAAATTTTAGTAGATGAAGAGGTGCTTTATACTAAAAATCCAGTTGTGATTAATCAATACATTGTAGATGGCCCATTTACTAAGGGCTTACCAGATGAATCTCCCTCCAAAGTAGGAGTCTGGGTCGGATGGCAGATTGTAAGGGATTATGTAAATGAATCCAATATAGATGTAAAGACTTTATTGAAAGAAAAAAATAATTTAAAAATTTTAAGAGCATATAAACACGGAAAAAGATGAGTAAAAAAATAAGTGATATCAATATAAAAGTTGGATTAGACGTAAATAATGTTCCAGAGAAAATTGCTTGGACTGCTAGCGATACTCAAAATGAGAGTCAGAATATTAAAGCTTTTTTGCTTTCTGTTTGGGACGAAAAAGAGCAGAATACTTTGCGTATGGATTTGTGGACTAAGGAGATGTCAGTAGAAGAAATGAATAAATTCTTTTTTCAAACTTATTTAACAATGGCTGATACATTTGAGCGTGCAACAAACGAAGACGGAATAGGAAATGCAATGCGTGATTTTGCAGAGTTTTTTGGGGAGAAAATGGGGGTGATTAAGCCAACAGGAAAGTTTGATTCGCCTCAGTAAGGTTATTAACAATTCGCTGTGTTAATCACAATTCAGGATGAAATTATTTTTGAATACTAACAAAATTTATATACTTTAGCGAACTTGTAGTATTACAATAAAACTACTTTTTTTAACTAACTGATTAATTGTCAGAAAATTATGAAAAAAATAATTACAGCTTTATCTGTTTTTGTTATTGCTTTTGCAGGAACAGCTCAACAAGATTATCAATTTACACACTACATGTTCGATAATCTGTCTTTCAATCCAGGTTATGCTGGTATTACAAACTCAATCTGTGCAACAGCTATGGGTAGACAACAGTGGGCTGGTTTTGAGGGTAGTCCTACTACTGGATTAGTTAATGTTCATGCTCCAATTAAATTGTTAAGAGGTGGGGTAGGTTTAACTTATTTAAATGATCAGTTAGGTTTTGAAAAGAATAATATAGTTAGATTATCATATTCTTACCATTTAGGAGGGATAGGTCCAGGTATATTAGGGATAGGTATTTCAGGAGGTATTGTTCAAAAGAGTATTAATGCTACTTGGGTAACTCCTGATGGAACTCCAGCATCAAATGATCCGACAATTAACACAGGTGGCGTTATTGGAAACGCTTCAAGTATTTCTGAGTTAGTTTCTGATTTTAATCTAGGTGCTTTTTATCAAGCTCCTAATATGTATTTTGGACTTTCTGCTACACATATTGGTCAGGCGGAAATGTTAGATTTAAATGTTCAAAATGTTCACCATTATTGGTTAACAGCTGGATACACGCATACCTTCAATCCGAATTTAAAATTAAGACCTAATGTATTGGTTAAGTCTGATGTAGCTTCAACTCAAATTGATATCAATGCAAATGTTTTGTATAAAGATATGTTGTGGGGAGGATTGACATACAGACTTGGAGACGCAATTGCACCAATGATTGGTTACCAAAAGAAATTCCAAAATAATGCAACCTTAAGAATAGGTTATTCGTATGGGATAACTACTTCACAAATCAAAAATTACAGCAATGGTACTCACGACTTTATGGTTAACTACTGCTTTAATCTAGAGAAGCCACAAATTTTACAGAAATCAAAAAACCCAAGATTCTTATAAAATTTATAAGATAATTGTAACTTTATTTTAAAGCCAGCGTTAACAGCTACTCAAACATTAGTTTTTATTAACAATTAAGAGTTGAAACAAAGGTTTGTTAAATTAACAAAGAGGTATATGAAAAAATTATTGTATTTCGCATTCGTCATCACTACATTTATTAGTTGTGGAAGTGGTAGCAGAGGAGAGTTAGTAGGAGTATTAGGTAGAGAAACTTGGTATCATAACAATCCGTTTGGTATGATGTATATTCCTGCTGGTGCTTACGAAATGGGTCAGAGTGATGAGGATGTTCCTTTTGTTCACTATACAAGAACAAAAACAGTCTCTGTTTCTGCATTTTACATGGATCAAATGGAAATTGATAATAACGAGTATCGTCAATTTGTTTATTGGGTAAGAGATTCTATAGCACGAAGAATTTTAGGTGCTGAAGATGAAACAACTTGGCTAGTTCCTACTTTAGATGACGAATTAGAAGAGAAAGATGCAGAAGATTGGAATTTAAATTGGAGAGAAAATTTAGATTTTGAAAAGTATGATGGAAATGATCTATTTCCATTATTGGCTGAAATGTTTTTACCTGAAAACGAACGTTTTTATAACCGTTTAGAAATAGATACACGAAAATTAAAGTTCGAATATTACTGGATAGATTTACAAGAGGCTGCTGTTAAAGGTCGACCAAAGGTTAAAAAATTATCCAATGCTGAGTATGAAGCTGGAAACGATGAACATAGAAAAGAAATGAATAATCCAGACCAACCTTTTCCTTACGAACCAGGTGTTAAAAGAGGACAGGATTTGGATTTAGGATATAGAAACAGTAAAGGACAAAATAATGCTATAAGAGGACATGAAGACCGATCAAAGTTTATTATTCATGAAATTATTAATGTTTACCCAGATACATTATGTTGGGTAAGAGATTTTACTTACAGTTATAATGAGCCTCAATCAAATATGTACTTTTGGCATCCTGCTTACGATGGTTATCCAGTTGTTGGAGTAACTTGGCAACAAGCAAATGCATTTGGTGTTTGGAGAACTCAATTAATGAACAGTTATAGATCTTCTAATTGGGAGTCTTATGTACAGGATTTTAGATTGCCAACAGAAGCTGAATGGGAATATGCATCTAGAGGAGGTTTAGATGGAAGTCCATATCCTTGGGGTGGTCCTTACATCAGAAATTCAAGTGGTTGCTTCTTAGGAAACTTTAAGCCTATGAGAGGACGTTATATGGAAGATGGTGGTTTTCATACAGTTAGAACAGATCGGTACCATCCTAACGATTATGGATTATACTGTATGGCAGGTAACGTATCAGAGTGGTGTAGTACTGCATTTGATGAATCAGTTTATGAGTTTTCTCACGATTTAAATCCAGAATATAAATATCATGCTCTAGATCATGACCCTCCATCTATGAAGCGCAAAGTTATTAGAGGTGGTTCTTGGAAAGATATAGGATATTTCTTACAAACTGGATCTAGAACATACGAATATCAAGACAGTGCTAAGTCTTATGTTGGATTTAGAAATGTAATGTCATACTTAGGTCGTGGAGGAGCGAATAAAGATGGTGATGAAGGTTAAGAGTAACAAACAAGGTTTATTAAATATAAAGTCAAACAAATAAAAACAAGGAAAAATGAGCGGTAGTAGTTTTTTTGAAAGTAGAAAGTTTAAAACAGTAATGAAGTTCGTTTACGGTTGGGGTGGAGCAGTCGTAATTGTAGGAGCACTATTTAAAATTCTTCACAGACCTGGTCCCATGCTTACTATTGGATTATTGGTTGAAGCAGGGATTTTCGTTCTTTCAGCTTTCGAACCATTACACGAAGATATAGATTGGACACTTGTTTATCCTGAGTTGGCTTTAGGGCATTCCGACGGAGAGCACGCTTTGCCTGAGGCTGAAGAAATTATGGAGTCTATAGAGGCGCCAGTAGAAGATAACGCATCTATTGTAGAACAGTTAGATGGCATGTTAGCTGAAGCTAAGATCGAGCCAGAACTTATTGCTAGTTTAGGTGATGGTTTAAGAAACTTAAGTACAAGTGCAGGTCAATTAGGAAGTATTTCTGATGCTTCTGCAGCAACTGAAGAGTTTGTTGGAAATATTAAATCTGCTTCTTCTAGAGTTGGTAAATTATCTGAGGCCTATGAAACTGCAGCTTCATCACTTATGGGGTTAACTTCTACCGAAGAAGAAGGAGCTAACTTTGGAGAAGCTATGCAAAAGGTTTCTGGCAATTTATCTGCTTTAAATAATGTTTATGAAATGCAACTAAAAGGAGCTTCAGAGCATTTGGAAACTACCGAGAAAATGTATGGTGGAATTAATGAATTAATGACAAATTTACATTCTTCATTAGATGATACCAAGAAATACAAAGAAACAATGGCTGAGTTAAGTAAAAACTTAACAGAGTTAAATTCAGTTTACGGAAATATGCTGTCTGCTATGGGCGGAGGTAATAGAGCTTAATACCAAACTAGATTGTTATTAATTCAAATCAATTTAATTAGTATTAACCTATTAAAAAACTAAAACTATGGGAGGAGGAAAAGAAACCCCAAGACAAAAACTAATTGGTCTAATGTACCTAGTACTTATGGCCTTACTTGCAATGAATGTTTCTAAGTCTATTCTTAGTGCGTTCCTTACAATTAACGAAAAGTTTGAGCATGCAGCTGAATTGACTGCAGGTACAACCGCTGGTATGGTTGCAAAAATCGATAATAAGTTGACAGAAATGAAGTCAACAAAAGCTGCTAAAGAAGACATTAAGCAAGTTGAGATGATACAAGCTAAGGCGAATGAAATTCGTGAGTTAGCTAAAAGTACTTCTAATTTTTATGTTTCTGAAGCTGCAAGTATGATTAATGTGTGTGATCCATTAGTTCCAGTACCTTTCTATACCGAAGAAGATGGGTATTTAAAATTAATGGATATGGATACCATATCAAAAAAAGATGATTATGATACAGCTCCACATGTTTTCTTAAAAGAAGGAACTTTAGAGCCTAATGAAAGAGGTGCAGCTATTGAAGGTAGGTTATTTAGTTTTAGAGACAGCCTGGTTATG
>CALDTD010000319.1 GCA_937924345.1 uncultured Flavobacteriales bacterium
GGATTAGACGAAATGGATAATAGAATTTTAACTGTAATTATAGATAAGTTCAACGGAGGTCCTGTTGGACTATCAACGATAGCTACAGCTGTAAGTGAACAATCTGGAACCATTGAAGAAGTTTATGAGCCTTTTTTAATAAAAGAAGGGTATTTACAAAGAACCTCAAGAGGGCGTATAGTTACTGATCTTGCTTATAAACATTTAAAAAAGGACAAAAACCCTTTTCAAGGAGGATTATTTTAGCCTTGTTTTTTAGCTGTTGACAGAAAAAATTAGTCTATTGAACAGAATGAAAGGTTTAATTTTGACTTATTAACAATTATTTATTTATATTAGCTTACAATTGAATAACATTTTAAATTATGAAGAAAACAATTTACCAATTAAGTGTTTTTACCATGTTGACGTCTAGTGTGTTAGCTCAAGATGTTCTTGTAGTAGATGGTGGTAATATTCATGTAACTTCTAACGGTCTAATTACTGTAAAAGGAGGTGTTATTAATCAAAACTCTGGGGAAATAGATAATTCCGGTTCTATTAATTTAACAGGTAACTGGACAAATAATGGAGGAAACACTATGCTTATAAACAATAGTGGTGGTGCAGTTGTTTTTGATGGAGATGACCAAGAAATAAAAGGGACGGATATTACAGATTTTCATAATTTAAGACTTGAAGGAGCTGGAACAGTGAAATCAATGTTGTTAGATGTAAATGTTTCTAATGAACTTGATTTAGATGAGGCCGAACTTCAAACGCATTCAAATACAATGTTTGTAAATAACCCTTCTCCATCTGCCATTGTTTGGAGTGGTGGCTATGTAAACAGTGATAGTTTGGGAGGTCAGCTTGTTAGAACGACTAACTCTACAGATAAATACATTTTTCCTGTTGGAACTTCTTTAATTGCTGATACCTACAGGCCTGTTACGATTACACCTCAGTCTGCAAATACAAATAGTTTTGGAGTAAGATTAACGGATTTAGATCCTAATTTAGATAATACAGGGACTTCAGCGGGTGGAGCTACAGGACCATTTTCAACTAATGCTAAAGATGCAGAAATCAGAAATATAAATACAAATTTTTATTATAATATTGCTCAGCTAAGTGGAACAGATGCAGCGGATGTTCAGGTAGATTTTTTTAATAGTGATGGTAGTTTTCAAACATTAGCACAATGGGATGGAAGTAAATGGGCAAAGAAAGATTTTCAGTTTGCACCATCTAGTGCTGGAGCAGATGTAAATTCCCCAGACATTGAGTTAAAAAAGGTTTCTAATATTGATTATAATGAAGATGTATTTGCCTTAGCAGAATTAGAGTTTGAAATTGAAGTTCCAGGAGGTGTCTCTGCAAATGCAGATGGATTTAATGATGCATTAGTTATCGAGAATTTAGAGTTTTATCCTGAGAATGAATTGATTATATTTAATAGGTGGGGAGACGCAGTTTTTTCAGCTTCACCCTATCAAAATGATTGGACAGGTCAAGTTAATGGATCAATGATTTTAGTGGGAGAAGAGGTTTCAGATGGTACATATTTTTATATATTAAAATTGTCGCCAGATGAGTCTGAGGAGCCACTTAAAGGTTCATTTGAATTAAGAAGAAAATAAAAAGGATATGAATAAACTATTTACTAAACTTTTTGTAGCAGTATTTTTTACTTTCTTATTGGGAGGTTTAAGTGCTCAAAATTATTATCATATATCACAATATATGATTCATCAGCCATTTATTAACCCAGCTGCTATTGGTAGTTATAACACGCTTAATGGAGCTGCACTTTATAAACAACAATGGGTGGGTTTAGAAGGCGCTCCATCAATACAAGCTATAAACATTAATACACCATTAGGCGTAAGTAACGGAAACGCGGGTTTTTCGGTAGTAAGAGATCAAATAGGTGTAAATAATAGAATAGATATTGCTGGAACTTATGCTTATAATCTTTCACTTGGAGCTAAATCAAAATTAGCTTTAGGAATTACAGGGATGGCGGTTTTAAACCAAAGTAATTTTGGAGATGCAGCAGTTAATGATCCAAACGATCCATTGTTTTCAGCTAATACTGAAATGAGAGTTCTTCCTAACTTTCAATACGGAATGTATTATTATACGAATAAGTTTTATGTAGGATTATCTTTACCAAAGCTTTTGCTAAATTCAGTTACAGCTGATGCTACAGGAAATACAAATGCTTCAACATCTTTTGAATTCTCTCAGTTACATTATTACTTAAATGCAGGTTACAGAATTGAATTAAGCGATAAGCAAGACTTGAATATTTCTACTCTTTTAAAACAAGTAGCAGGAGCTCCTTTTCAATTTGATATAAATGCTCAGTTAGTCTTTGGGAAAAAGCTTGGAGTTGGAGCTTCATATAGGTCTAGTAACGAAATTGTTGGATTGTTTTCTTATCAAATTACTGAAGCTTTTAAATTAGCTTATTCTTATGATTTTTCTTTAGGTAGAAAAGATTTAGATTTAGGGGCATACCATAACGGTTCGCATGAAATAATGTTACTTTTTAAGATGCCTACAAAAGAACCTTTATTAATTGAGCCTCCGAGATTTTAATCAATAAAAGAGCAAGATTACAGTAATTTACAAGGAATAGAAAAATATAAAATGAAAGGAATATTAATCAGTGGTTTTTTACTTATCACTTTATTTATAAGTGGACAATCAAAAGAAATAGCTTTAGGGTTAGATAAACAAAAAGGCGCCTACTATAAAGAAGCAGTAACTTATTTTGAAGAAGCATTGGCGACACCAAAAATTAGTGATGATCAAAGAGTAGTGGCATTAAGGGGATTGGCAGAAAGTTATGAAAGTGCACATAATTATAAAATGGCTGTAGATGCTTATGGAAAATATTTAGCTGTTAATCCAAATGACATAGAGAAATATTTAAATTATAGTTCTGTTTTGAGAACAATAGGAAAGACTGAAGAAGCTAAAATATTCTTTTTAAAATATGCAGACAAAAAAGGTGATGAAGCATTAAAAAACCAGTTCAATTCTATGATTGATTGGGCCGAAGCAAATAGTGATGATGCTACTCCTTATGTTGTTGCTGTAACAAACATAGAAACTAGTGGAGTAAGTATGGGTGTTACAAAATATAAGGAGGGAGTAATATCCGGACAAGCTCAGTCAGCTGATGATGGAAAGACCGTATTTTATAACTTAGGTTATAGTAAAAAAAGTGGAGAAAATTATGAGCCTTCCACTCTTTTATCTAAATCTTTATCAGGAGATTTTTATGATGGATACCCTTCGGTAAGTAAAGATGGAAAAACACTTTATTTTACTTCTAATTCTTCCGAAAAAACGAAGTATAGTCCAAAGAAGAAAAAAAATATAGATTATAGTACTAAAGGGATTAATGTTTTAAAAATCTTTAGATCTAAGTTAGAAAATGACCAATGGACAGAGCAAGAGGAGCTGTCTTTTAATAGTAATCAATACAGCTGTGCTCACCCTTTTATTTCAGATGATGGTAAAACTTTATATTTTGTTTCCAATATGGAGGGGTCTACTGGTGGGTATGATGTTTATTCAGCAACTTTAAATGATGACGGAACTTTTTCAACACCAAAAAACCTAGGGTCTAACGTTAATACAAAATTAGATGAAATGACACCTTCGTTTATAAACGGTAATTTGTTCTTCTCTTCAAGAGGGCACTTTGGTTTTGGGGGTTCTGACATATTTATGTCACCAAAGAAAGAAGATGGTAGCTTTGATAAAGCACAAAATGCTGGTAAGCCTCTTAACTCTACTTATGATGATTTTGGTTTTATGCCAAATAGAGACGGTGTAAGTGGTTTTTTATCATCAAATAGAGATGGTTTAAATGGAGAAGACAAGATATACAGCTTTAAATTAGTGCCGGCTGAGTACAAGGTGTTAGATAAAGAGACAGGAGAACCAATTGCAGAAACTAAAATTACAGTTTACGAAAAGGTGAATGGAGAATGGGTAGAGTCAACTGTTGCAATGACTGATGAAAATGGTGTCTGGGGAACTAATTTTGCAAAAAACAAAGACTATAAAATAGTTTATGATAATCCATATTATGAGCTAAAAGAAATAGAACTATTACAAAATGATAAGAGAAGAGAAACGAAGTTGGCTAAAATTAAAGATGGTGTGGAGTTAGAGCGAGCAGTACTTTTTGGACAATTAATTGATGCGATTACAAATAAAGCTGTTGAAGGCGCTGTTGTAGATTTATATGAAAAAAATGAAGACGGTAAGTATATCAAAGTGGCAAGCGTTCTATCTGATAAGTATGGTTCTTGGAAACATAACATAAATAGAACCAAGGAGTATAAAGTAGAGATAACGAGAGATGGTTATGATGATAGTGTTTTTGAAATTCCATCTGCTATTAGTAATGATCCAAATAGATCTAGTATACTAGAAGCTATGAATCCACTTAAATTTACGCCTTCTGCTAAGAAAGACGTTAAACTAAAAATTAACAATATATATTTCTATTTTGCTAAAGGTAAAATTAAAGAAGAATCTTACCCTA
>CALDTD010000320.1 GCA_937924345.1 uncultured Flavobacteriales bacterium
AAGATGAATTATTAAAGTTACTTGCACAAAAAATAGAAGCTTACTCTCCTACTTTGGTATGCTTATCAATTCCTTTTCCTGGTAATTTATTTTCAGCATTACGATGCGGACAGTTTATAAAACAATATTTCCCTAAAATTACTGTTAGCTTTGGAGGTGGTTATTGCAACACAGAACTAAGATCACTTTCCGATCCTAGAGTCTTTAATTTTGTTGATTATATTACACTTGACGATGGTGAAGGCCCATTATTAAAATTAATAGAACATATAGAAGGAAAAGTAGCACAAGAAGAGTTAGAACGTACTTTTTTGCTGAAAAATAATCAAGTTGTTTATCAAAATAAGTTGCCCAATACCATTTTTCATCATAAAAACCTTCCTGCTCCAAGTTATAAAGGGCTTAAACATAACTTATATCTTTCTTTTTTAGATGTAATGAATCCTATGCATCGCTTGTGGAGCGACGGAAGATGGAATAAACTAACAGTATCTCATGGTTGTTATTGGAAACAATGTTCTTTTTGCGATGTTACACTCCCTTACATTGGAAATTATGAAAATACTACAGCAGAAGATTTAGTCAATAAAATTGAATCTATAATTTCAGAAACAGGAACTACAGGCTTTCACTTTGTAGATGAGGCAGCTCCTCCAAAAATGTTAAAAGCATTAGCAAATAAATTAATAGAACGAAAGGTTTACATAACTTGGTGGACCAACATTCGTTTTGAAAAAACTTTCACACCAGAATTATGTGCCTTATTAGCAAAGTCTGGTTGTATAGCAGTAACTGGTGGACTAGAAGTTGCTTCGGACCGTTTACTAGTCAAAATGAAAAAAGGCGTTGATATAAAACAAGTCGCTAGAGTTACTAGTGCATTTGCCGATGAAAACATAATGGTTCATGCTTATTTAATGTATGGATTCCCAACAGAAACAGCCCAAGAGACCATTGATTCTCTTGAAGTTGTAAGGCAGTTATTTGCAAACGGATGTATACATTCAGCATTTTGGCATCAATTTACAACAACAGTTCATAGCCCAGTTGGTAAAAATCCAGATGAGTTTAATATTAAAATTACTGGACCAAAGTTTAAAGGTTTTGCTCAAAATGATTTAATTCATGAAGATCTAAATGGTGCAAATCATCAAAATTATACAGAAGGTTTGAACCTTGCACTAAATAATTATTTAAACGGATTGGGATTAGAAGATGATTTACAGGAGTGGTTTGATTTTGAGATAAATCCAACTACGCTGGATGAAAACTTGATTGTTTCTGCTTTAGAAACAATTTAAAAGTTCAAACTTTTAGCATCAATCATATCTACTTGCTTTTTCATCTTTTTTTGAATGATTTTAAAATGATGTGCGCTTTCTTCAGTAATTAAAGAAAATGCTTCTCCCGTCTCTCCTGCTCTTCCTGTTCTTCCTATTCTATGAATATAATCTTTTGGTGAACGCGGCAATTCATAATTAATAACACAAGGCAAATATTCTATATCTATTCCTCTGGCTAATATATCTGTAGCGACCAAAACCCTCAAATCTCCCTCTTTAAAGCGGCGTAATGCGGTAACTCTAGCTCCTTGGCTTTTTTTTCCATGAATGGCTTGCGCATCTATTTTATTTTTACGCAATTTATCTGCAACATTATCTGCTTTGTAAGTAGAAGAAGTAAAGACTAACACTTGCTTAAATTTATTTGATCGAATAATATGTCTAAGTAAAGGTCCTTTTTCCGCATCTTCACAATAATAGGCTAACTGTTTTATAGCATCCGTATCGTGCTTTGCTTCTTCTTCAACTTTTATAATAACAGGACTATCCAATAAGACAGCTTTTACTGCTTGTACATCTTCACTTAAAGTTGCCGAAAACAACAAATTTTGACGTTTTTTGGGGAGTAAAGAAAGTATTTTATCTATTTCAGCTTTAAACCCAAGATTTAGCATCTTATCTGCTTCGTCCAAAACTAATGTTTCAACACTTGAAATAGAAGTTGCATTTTTTTCAATCAATTCAATTAAACGACCTGGTGTTGCAATTAGAATATTCACATTCTGTAGCTTTTGCATTTGTGGATTAATTGAAACTCCACCAAAAACAGCTAATGTTTTAATTCTAATTTTAGAGGCTTGACTGTAAATTTGGAATACCTCATAAACTTGCATTGCTAGTTCTCTTGTAGGAACTAATATAAGTGAGTTTACATGTCTGTTTTGAAGCTGTTTACCTTTTTCTAAATTTGTTAGAATAGGTAACGCGAAACTTGCAGTCTTACCAGAACCAGTTTTAGCAATTCCTAACACATCTTTACCCTTCAAAATTTCTGGTATAGCTTGCGCTTGAATTGGAGTGGGAATATTAATATTATTTTTAGAAAGTAACTCCTCGAATAAAACAGATAAACCTAGTGCTTGAAATGACATTTGTTTGTTTTTTGATAAAGGTATTTAATTTATTTTTAATCAGAAATGATTTTAAAAAATGAATTTCCCCCTGATTAAGGGAGGAGTATTGTTAATATTTATTTTAAAGTATTTTAATAATTTTTTTTTTAAATTTGCTAGTTATGGATAAATTTAGAATAAAGTTATCACTGTTATTATTTTTATTATCACATAACTACTACTCCCAACACATAGGAATTAATCAGACTAACCCTACAAATTCTTTACATATTTCACCAGTTAATGTAGGAGATAATCCTTTGCGAATTGATGGTATTCAATCGTACAGTATTGGCGATACTTCTTTATTTATGATTAATCAATTAACAGGTGTTGTTAAGTATATTAATCCTACTGATTTTGTTTCAATAATTAGTGGTGGAGCTGGTTTAGGGACAGATAATCAAAATATTGATAGTCTTGCTTTAAACGGATTTACGCTAACCACATTTATTGAAAATGGAATGAGTGCTAGTGTAGACCTCTCGCCTATTGAAGATTCTATTACAAATTCAATTTTGAATGATCAAAACTTCAATGAAAATATAGCTTCAATTTTATATAACAATGCCGATACACTTTTGTATAACTCTAGTTTTGTAAACAACTTAAGAGATTCTATTGATACAGATGTTGATAGTGTAACACTTAATGGAACAACTTTAACTATTTATGAAAATGGGTCAGGGGTATTTGTAGATTTAAGTAGCCTAAGCGATGGAGATTCTGATGCTACAAACGAAATTCAAAATCTAGCACTATCATCAAATACTTTAAGTTTAAGTAATAGCACGCAAACTATTGATTTATCTGCTTATTTAGATAATACAGATGCTCAAACATTATCGTTAAGTGGCAACACATTATCAATAAGTAATGGAAATAATGTAACCTTAACAGATAATGTAAACGATGCTGATAATGTAGTTGGAAACGAATACAATACAAGTGCTAGTTTAGTAGGAACAACTTTACGAATAATAGATGGCGGAGGAACTAAATCTGTAAATCTTTCATCATTACAAGACGGTACAGGAACAGATAACCAAAACATAAGTGGATCCGGACTTTCTGGTACAACCCTTACTATTGGAATAGAAAATGGAAATAACCAAACAGTAAATCTATCTTCGTTAGCAGATAATTTAGGAAACCACACTGCGACTCAGAATATAAACCTTACAACTAGAAAATTAGTTGGTAATAATGGAAGTAACGGAATAACTATTGCAAATAATGGACAGGTTAGAGTTGATAACTTACCTCAATACGATTTAGCAACAGACAGAAAGCATGTGATTGCAGATAATGCTGGGAATTTACACAGTGTTTCTTTAACAGAATTAAGATGTGCAATGGGAATACCAACTGTTGTTTCTGATGTAATTAACCCTTCAACTGGTAGAATATGG
Organism: uncultured Flavobacteriales bacterium; assembly: GCA_937924345.1. Lineage (GTDB taxonomy): Bacteria > Bacteroidota > Bacteroidia > Flavobacteriales_D > Parvicellaceae > S010-51. The sequence goes on from CALDTD010000320.1 coordinate 3,868, forward strand.
ATGGATAGAAATTTAGGAGCTAGCAGAGTGGCAACTTCCGTAAATGATAAACTTGCTTATGGCGATTTATACCAATGGGGAAGAGCGTCTGACGGGCATCAATGTAGAGAAAGTAATACAACAACTACAATTAGTCAAACTACAAGCCCAAACAATTCAT
>CALDTD010000321.1 GCA_937924345.1 uncultured Flavobacteriales bacterium
CTCTTTAGAAATAAGATTTGAATAAGCTGCTTTTAATGCATGATTTAGATAATTACTTTTAATAAAACGATCGTTCACAAAGAAAAACTGTTCTCCTCTTGTTCTTTTTGCAAATTCTGGCTTTATAACATAACCAGAAACATTTACCACCGTTGTCTCTTGTTCTATCGGCACAATACGTTCATTCATTTTCTTACCAAAAATGGTAATTATTCGCTGGCGCAATGTAGAAGCAGGAAGATTAAAAATCTCATTTCCATTATGATGTAATGTAAAATGAATATTAGGATGTGTTAATGCTACACGTTCAAATTCATCAACAATATGTTTTGTCTCAACAGGGTTAGATTTTAAAAAATTACGTCGTGCTGGAACATTAAAAAAAAGATTTTTAACACTAAAAGTCGTTCCTACAGCACAAGCCACAGGTTCTTGACTTTTAATCTCACTTCCTTCGATAACTATTTTTGTTCCTAAATCTACTCCTTCTACTCTAGAAAGCATTTCTACCTGAGCAATTGCTGCAATAGATGCTAACGCCTCCCCTCTAAACCCTTTCGTTCTAATTGAAAAAAGATCTTCAGAATTTGTAATTTTAGACGTAGCGTGACGTTCAAAACTCATTCTTGCGTCGGTTTCGGTCATACCACAACCATTATCTACCACTTGTATTAACGTTTTACCAGCATCTTTTATGATTAAATCAACTTTAGTACAGCAAGCATCTATAGCATTTTCCAACAATTCTTTTACTGCCGAAGCTGGTCTTTGCACCACTTCACCTGCAGCAATTTGGTTGGCTACATTATCTGGCAATAATTTAATAATATCGGACATTTTTTTTCTTTTCTGAATATCGGCTTTAAAGATAAATTAAATTCATAAACCAAATTCTGATTAAGCTTTAAATTTGGTTAAATATGATGCTTCTAAAACAATAAAGTAAGTGCTATAATTTTTTCAATTACTTTTGAAACTCAAAATAAAAATTAAAATGACAAGTACTTCGTTTAATTCAGTGTTAAAATCTCCTGTAAGTCTAATTTTAATTATTTGGTTATTGGTTACACTTTTAAATATTAATAAGGCCTACCATATTGATGATACTTTTCATTTGAAAGCTGCAGAGTGCTTGCAAGTTAATCCACTAAAACCTATGTCTGGTTTAATTAATTGGGACAACTCACCTACTCCAATGTATATGCATAATCAGCCCCCTTTGTTTTTTTATCTTATTGCTCTTACAGATTATTTATTTGGTAATAACGAAATAGTAATGCATTTACTTTTATCGGTATTTGTGTTACTTTCATTAGTTTATTTTCAAAAAATTTGTGCCTTTATAAATGTAAAAAACGAAAAACTGCTAATTGCTTTATTTGCCTTTTGTCCAGCCTTTATTGTCAATCAGAATTTAATGACTGATATTCCCATTTTAGCGATTTGTTTAGCCTCTATGTATTTTCTTATAAAAGGGCTAAATACAAACAATACGCTTCACCTTCTCTTTTCCGTTCTACTACTAAGTATTGGCCTGTTAATTAAATACTCAATGTTACCACTTTTCTTTGTTCTGCTTATTTCAATTCTCTGTTCTAACAGTTACAAGAAAGTGTATTTATTAGCTATACCAATATTAATACTTGTATTATGGTCTATGTGGAACATCTATGAGTTTGATGCAATTCATTTAATCAATCGCCCTAAGTCTGGAATAAGAATTAAAAAAATTATGTCATTTTTAGGAACAATTGGTTCTATTTCGTTTTTTACAATTCTTTTTTTTACAAACTATTTCCCTAAAAGAAACCTATTCATTTTTTACTTAGGAATCGTTACTCTTTTTTCAATAACAGGTCCTTTAGTTTATTTCGGTTTTATATCGGAGACACTATTTTCTGAATTAATAAATATTTTATTCATTTTAAATGGACTTACTTTAATGCTTGTGGCATTATATCAAACCATTATATTAATCAAAAAACAACATAAAACTTTTTTTAGAAGTATCAATTTTCAGCTATTGCTTTTCATATTTGGTTTCTCTGCATTTATTAGCTTTTTTGCTCCTTTTAGCGCAACTAGACATACTTTATTAATTATACCTTTTTTGTTATTATTTGGGCATCATCAACTGAATCTTCTACCAAAAAAGTTGAGTATTTTAATCTTAGGTACAACCTTATTTATCGGGAGTTTTTTAGGAGTTTCTGATTGGTTGTATGCTGACTTTTACAGAAGTTCGATTACCAAAGTAATAACACCAGCCATCAAAGGTAAGAGAATGTGGTCTGCAGGACATTGGGGGTGGCAATGGTACTCTGAAAAAGCAGGAATGAAAATTTACAATAAAGAAAATGAAAATCTAATTAAAGAAGGGGATATAATTGTTTTTCCTAACGATATTTCGATACAAGAAATTAACCCAAATATCAAATTAAAAACACTTTATAAAGTAGAAGATTCACCTTCTATTTTAACCTTCTTGTCTGTAAAAAATTATGCTAGCATGTACAATTCTTCATTAAGTAAACCCGCTTGGTCCCTTTCTAAAAAACCTATTGATGTTATATCTATTTGTGAAGTAGAAAAAGGGCTCTAAGACTAAAAGTATAAAATTTATTTACTAATAATCACAAAGCCTTCCTTAGATCTTACTTCAATTTCTCCTTTAAAAAGGTAGCGGAGTGACCATATAAAAGTTCCATCTTGTACTAATTTTCCATCAACTCTTCCATCCCACTTTTCATATACATTATTACTTTCGAAAACCTTTTTACCTAAACGGTTAGAAATTGTAAACTCATAAAAATCTTCTGATAAATCTCTCGAAACAGGGCCAAAAGTATCATTAATTCCATCTCCATTCGGTGTGAAACTATTGGGAACATATATCGCTCTGCGTTTACCTACTCTTCTTCCTTTCCAAATTGAATCTCTACATCCAAACTGATTTTCTACCCACTGAGTAATTTCATAATCGCCATATTCTCTGTAGATATAAATTAAATTTTCTTCATTTAAGGTATCTCCATTTCCTAAACTATACTGAAAATCTATAACATCCTCTGAAGCAGAACTAATCACATCTAATCGTTGTAATTCTAATAATGAATCATCTTGAAACTCCATTTCAAAACCTGCAAACGGTGCTGGGTGAACAACAATTGTGTCGAACTCCTGAAGACTATCTTGACAACCGTTACTTGCTGTTACAATAAGTTTAATGTCATACAATCCGGCTTCATCAATACAAACTATTGATAAACTATCTGTATATTCTTCATCTTTTACAAACCATTCATAACTCAATAATAAATTCTCAGGATGATCAGATAAACTTGCAATATTAAAGCATCTATTATCACAAGCTTTACTAGGGAATTCCCAATCGGCAATAGGTTTCAACTTGTTTATTATGATCACTGTATCATAACTAGCATTGCATATTCCATTTTCTACAACAAAAACTAGCGGATATTCACCTCCTGTAAAGTTATCTCCTATAGTATTAGAATCACTACTATCTCTGAAAGTTGGAATACTAGAATACGAATGGTTTGAATCAAGCTCCCACCTTCCGATAGCTGTCCCCAAATTACCACCTCCATTTAACTGAATAGTATCTACTTCGCATAAAACTTGATCTTCTCCTGCATAAGCAACTGGCTGATTAGAATTTGTGATCACAAGCGTATCTCGATCTACATTACAAACTCCATTTTCAACAGTCCAAACAAATTGATAAGTCCCT
>CALDTD010000322.1 GCA_937924345.1 uncultured Flavobacteriales bacterium
CAGCAGAATCGTAACTTTCGGGATATTTCCCTGATAGATAACTATTAAAAACATCGTGTCTTGCAGATGTTAGTCCGTTGCTCCCCATTCCTCCATTATATTCTGCTTCGTACGTAGCTTGGCCAAAAGAAGCTAATCCCACAATTATATTTCCTGATTTTATGTTAGCATTATTAATTACGTCACTTTTTTTAATTCTTGCAGTAACAGTAGAGTCTACAATAATAGTTCGTACCAAATCACCAACGTCTGCAGTTTCTCCTCCTGTAGAGTGTATTTGTACACCATGTTTTGCTAAATCAGCTAGTAATTCTTCTGTGCCATTAATTATGCTCGATAATACTTCTTTAGGGATTAGGTTTTTATTTCTACCAATTGTTGAAGATAATAAAATGTTATCTGTAGCTCCTACGCACAATAGATCATCAATATTCATAATTAAAGCATCTTGTGCAATTCCCTTCCAAACAGAAAGATCGCCTGTCTCTTTCCAGTACATATAAGCCAAGCTAGATTTTGTTCCTGCACCATCTGCATGCATTATTATGCAATGTTCTTCCGATCCAGTAAGATAGTCAGGAATTATTTTACAAAAAGCGGACGGGAACAATCCTTTATCTACATTTTTGATTGCTGCATGTACATCTTCTTTGCCAGCAGAAACCCCTCTTAAATTATATCTCGACTCTTCACTCATCTTTATTTGATTTTATTGAGTAAAAAAAAACATCCTATCGATTTGAATAGGATGTTTTAACTAATTTAAAATTTATCTATTGTCCTCCAGAAGGTTTGTAATCGTAACTTAATACTCTAAATTGAGTACGTCTGTTTCTCTGGTGAGCAGCCTCTTGCTCTTCCTTAGTTGACATTTTTTCAATAGTATCGCATTCTAAACCAATTGCTCTAGGTATCGTTTCTCCCATACCTTTTGCAATCATTCTTTCTGCTGGAATTCCTTTAGTAACTAAGTAATCTACACAAGATTGAGCTCTTCTTTGAGATAGTGCTTCATTATAAGCGTCTTTACCTCTACAATCTGTATGTGCTTGTAATTCAATTATAATTTCAGGGTTCTCCATTAGAGTATTATATAAATAGTTTAATGAATCTTTTGCGTTTGTTCTTTCATTAACTAAAAGTTCTGATTTATTGTATGCATATTGAACTTCTGGAAAATCTATGACTACGTCAGCACTTGCAGGCTGCATAAACACCTCTTCTATATATCTCTTTGAAGCTTCTTCACCCTCTGTAGAGAATTTAGTTTTAGCTGCTAAGAAATCGTTCTTCTTGGTTTGTAAACCATAGTTTGTATTCTTATTAATAAATCGCTTTCCGTTTTCTTCATCAAAAATAAACTTACCTTCTTCGTCAGTAGTTTTAACAATTTGAGAACCATCGCTTCCTAATAAAGTGATAGTTACTCCTGGAATTGGTTCGTTAGTTTCTTTGTTTTTAACATAAACTTCTAGTAAATATTTGATTTCTGGTAAACTAAAGTTGTAAATGTCATCTTTACCTTTTCCTCCTTCTCTGTTAGAAGTAAAGAAACCTTTTTGATCAGTTCCTTTTTCGAATACAATACTAAAATCATCACCAGCTGAATTTAATGGGTATTTTAAGTTTTCAATCTTTCCCCATTTGTTTTCAGCAACTTTTTCTGCTTTAAACATATCTAACCCTCCTAAACCAACATGACCATTAGAAGAGAAGTATAAGTTTTCATCTTGATCTAAGAAAGGAAAAACCTCATTTTCTGGTGTGTTAATTTTAGGGCCTAAGTTTACAGGCTTAGTCCAAGATTTTTCTCTTTTGTCATAAGTCGTGTACCATAAATCTTTTCCTCCAAGTCCACCGGGCATGTCTGATGCAAAAATTAATAACGTTTCTTTTTTATTAATTGCTGGGTGTCCTACAGTTATTGAATCACTTCCTTCAGCATCACCTTTTAACCCTAAGCTTTTCGAAGACTTAAAAGATTTTCCTGACTTTGTTGCCATTAAAATGTCACAACCAATATTTTCTTTCTTTACAACAGGGCATCTTGTAAAGTACAAGTTAGTTCCTTTTGCATTAAAAATTGATGACCCTTCGTTATCTTTAGTATTTATTGTTTCATCCATTATAACTGGCTCACCCCATTTACCTTTGTTGTCCCTAGTTGTGATCCAAAGGTCCATGTAGCTTTCTCCAGTTCTTAAATCAACACCATCTCCAGTAGCTCCATTTCTAGAAGATGAAAAGACCATTTGTGTAAATTTCTTGTCTGCCCAAGTAGGCGAAAAGTCATATTTGTCTGTATTTAGTTGAATTTCTTGTTGAACAACATGCTTTGTTGGTTCACTAATCCACTCAATTGCTTGTTTACAAGATTCTACTCCTTCTTTACCTTCTGAATCACCAGGTTTTGCAGCTAAATATTTTTCGTAATTTCTTTTTGCAATTTTGTAGTTTGCTTGTTGTCTTTGAACATCTGCTAATTTTAAAATTACATCAGGATTAGTTTTGTCGTATTTTAACTTCACTGCTTTACCATAATATACCTCTGCTTGGTCTGGTTCTTGTAAAAAACGATAGCTCTCTCCCAATCTGTAGTTCATTCTAGCTTTTTCTTCAGGTTTGGCTTTGGCCATTGCTTTTTTATACAACTCGGTAGCCGAATAAAAATTTTCATTTTTAAAAGCAAAATCTGCATCCTTAGCAAAGTTTTTTTGCGCGTGTAGACTTGTAGAAAGCATCGCTAAAACGATAAAACAAGTTAAAAAGTTGAATGTCTTCATATCTTTATTTAAAATAGTTATAGTTTATCTTCAGTTAAGAGCTGAAGAGATGCGAAAATAAACAATTATATTTATTTTTCAACAAAAAGAGAAAAAAACAACTTGATTTTATTCTTTTGCTTTTGCTAGAGAACTATTCCTAGATTAATTTCCAAGTTACTATCAAACCCTTTTATACTTAGAGGGGTAAATACTGTTGAGTATTCACCTTCATAGTCTTTGTTTTCAAGATTAGGTGTTTCTTTTCCTGTTTTGTATCCTAACTTTACAAAAGCTCCTAAGATTATGTTTTTTTAAAATATTTACTTGATAACCTAATGTTCCTCCTGCAGCAATAGACATTAAATTAGCTTCTAGATTTATATTATTATCTTTTCCGAAATACGGTACTGTACTCTCCGTTGTGAAGCTATAACTAGCTGTTCCTCCACTAATTTTTAAATAAGGGCCAATATATAAGCCTGAAAAGGTATTTTTATTACTAATAAGGTAGTGGCTCCACTGAATTCTTAAGTTATAAAATTTAAAAGATTCTACTGTGTTTTGAAATGTTTTTAATGATTGACTTAGAGAATCAAATATGCTTTCGGTCGTTTTGTTAGACCATGATGAACTTCCTATTGCAATTTCGAAAGTATTTTTATCGTTTATTGATTTTTCTATTGAACCCTCTATACTTTCTCTAAAAATAGATAATCCGTTAAATTTTATGTTAATGTCTTTCTGAATTGAATTATCTGACTGAGCATTACTTTCTGCAAATAGTAATAAAATTGAAGTGATTAATAATAGCGTTTTCATAAATTTAAAATTTAGATCATTTGATTTTAGCCCAATTGATTTTCAATAAGCTATTTTTTGTTAAGAATATTAAGGGGCGACTTTTATAACTTAATTGCTAGAGCTGTACTAAAAGAATAACTTTTAAGTTTAGTATCAGTTTGATCTTTGACATTATATATAAAGGTTTGCCCTTCCTTATTTAGCCCTTTGTAACATGTAAGGTTAAGACTTAACTTATCATTTAAGTTATATTTAATTCCTGTTTTTATACCTAGATCTGAAATAAAACTATCATAAACAGGTGTTTCTTTGTATGTTTTATAGCGATACTCAATTCCTAAAATTGAGGTAATCTTATTAAATTTAACATTTAACAGTAGTGGAATTGCAAGTTGAGAATGATATTTTGTAATGTTGAAGTTTTCTGATTCATTATCAGTGTCATTATTAAACCTATTCTTATAGCTAATAAGATTGCTGTCTAAAGAAGAAGTAGATGCATCTTTAGTGTTTGTGTTTTACAATTAATTAACTAATTAACTCCCATTTCAAGGCCAATTTTTTCATTGAAGTTATGGATATAATAGACTCCTGCTTTTATACCCGGAGTTAGCGGATTAGAAACTTCTTTTACATTATCAGTGGTTCCAAAACCGGTTATCCCAAATTGAATTCCAAAATCATGTTGTGCGAGTGTTATATTTTGAATTGCAATAAGTAACACTCTGAATAAATTTATTTTTCTCATAGCTTTAATTTTTTTTATTGTTTCATCTACTATGATGTCATTTTTTAAAATGGTTGCACTTAATGTGTCATTATTTTTTAAATAGGTAGAGTCATTTATAATGTAAACTCCTTTGGCCCTATTTATTTCGTTGCTTTTTTCAACTTTTATAGTATCGTAAATTCTTATAGTGTCGTAAACGAATATAGTATCTTGAGCTTTTATAGAATTAGCACCAAGTATTAAGGTTAAAATGTATACTAATTTCATTATTTTAATACCGTATCGTTAATTATAACTTGTTTATGAACTATTACTGGAACCTGAATTAAGATTTGCTTTTTCTTATTTTTTGTTTTTAGTTTTTTTTTGTCCATTGAGTCTTTTTGATGAACTTTATTAAATAAACTGTCTAACTCAATTATATAGCGATCAATATCTAACTTTAAGAACTGATCTAGTTCTTTTAGCTCCAAGATAGAATAGGTTTGATGATCATTTTTTTTAGTATAAAGAAAAAAAAGCCCCCCAAGGTTGAACAAATTATAAAAAAGGTGGCTAATTTATTTAAAACAGAAAACCTTTTTTCTTCTTTAATCAAAGTTTTAGAGAATGTGTATTTATTTACATTCGTTTTCATCTCAAAATTTTTAAAACTATTGGCATATAATCTGTCAATAGAAAAATAGAATGGAATAAATAATAATAAATATTTCTTTGTTTTCTTTTTTTCTTTGTTTTGAGCTTTTTCAAACAGTATATCCTGTAATTTTTTTCTTGCCCTGTTTAAGTGTGACTTGGAAGTATTAACAGAAATATCTAGTATTTCGCTAATTTCCTTATGTGTCTTTTTTTCTAAAACGTATAAATTAAAAACCATTCTATGGTGAGTTGATAAAAGTTCAATCGCACTTAATAAATCAGAAACCTCAAAGTTAGCTTGATGAACTTGAGTTTTTTTATTTTGATAATGTTCAACTTCTTCTATTTTATTAAAATGATAGTCTAAAAGGTCGTCTGTTTTATTTACAGTGTTTTTTTTTTCTTAAATATTGTAACGCTGTATTAACTGTAATTTGATAAAGCCATCCATCAAACGAACCTTTTCCCGAATAGGAGTCAACTTTTTGTATTGCTATTTCAAAAGCATCGTGTATAATATCTTCTGCAACTTCATCAGAGTTAACATACCTCCTACAAACCCCTTTCAGCTTACTAGAGTTATTTTCATAAATGTGCTCCCATTTTCTCATAATAGCTTTTATTTAAAATGAATACCCAATGTTCCATTCTATAAAATCAGAAATATGAAAATCATATGCTCTTAAATTAAACCCTATAAAGGCCTTTTTCTTTGTGTTGTACCTAACTCCTAATCTTTGATAAAAGTTTGGAATATAGTCTAACTTTATTCCTCTGTAAATATAAAAAGATGGTTGAACCAAAATAGAAACTTGCCCAACTTTTAACTCATACGCTAAATAAGAACTTAACTGGAGATTTGTTTTAGGTTTTTTACTTGATGATATTTCTCCGTTGTCTTTTATAATTTGTTCTATTACAATTGAATTTGCAGAGTTATTTGTTAATGCTAACCCTACCCCCATTTTATTTTGTCTGTTTAGGTTCTTACTTACAGTTGCAGAAACTCCGATAACAGGTAAGGTTTTGGTATTGAAATTATACTTTTCTGACCCAATTGTATCTAAACTAAGTAAAGTGCTTTTTGAAGCTGCAAAGAAAGAAAAATCATATAATAGTTTTTTGACTATTGCCTCTTTATGCTCTTGTTTATTTAATGCTAGTTCCTTACCAAAATTATAATTTAATCCAATTACAGTATTACCTATGTTTATTCCAAAATTGGGAAGCTTTGTAGCGCCATTTGAGTAATGCGTTAGCCCTAAGTCTAGGTTTAGTTCTAGATTTTTTAAAACTTTTCGTCTAAGGTTAATTCCTAGCTCTATATAAAAACTTGTTTTAGATCCTATAGAAATATTTATACCGTTTTGAGAAAAAGGTTTCCATCCTATTGCTGCTCCAAGACCTAGATAGTAACCAAAGGAATATTTGTCTTTTTGAATGAACGGAGCATCATAAAATCCTGAAATAACAATAGGTTGTCCTATTTCGTCTTTAAACTTGAGATCTCCATTTTTAAACTTTGTTTTAAAGATTTGAAAACCAACTTTTGGAAAATTAAAACTTGAATGCCAAGGTTTTGATGATAACCTTTTTTGAACTTTAACCCCTTTGCGGTTAGAATAAACAACCGGATAAGAAAACCCTGTATTTCCTTTAATAAGTGCGTTAGTTTCAAATACACTTCCAAGGCCTCCCATTAAAGAAATAGAATATAATTTTTCAGAATAAGCCTGTCCAAAAATTGATGTTTTTAATATTAAAAGCCCGATTAGAATGATTACCTTTCTCTTTCGCATATTCTTTATTTTTTATCTGTGTATTCTATACGATGCAAAAAAAAAGAAAGGTTGCAGTTTATTTTTTAAATTATTTTTGTTCTACCACTCTTGCTCTTGACCTTGGCTATTTAAGCCGTCAAACCCCTCGTTGTTATAATCATCTATACTTGGTTGCCCCATTTCATACTGAAAGCAATCTAAAGGGTTTTGAGTTACACTTGGCGGCTTGGGGAAATCTTTTTGCGAAATCGATAATGTAGAGTCTGCGTATACTTTATTCATGTAATATCCCCAAATTGGAAGAGCCATGTTTGTTCCCATTCCTAACTGTAAGCTTCTAAAGCGAACTGCTCTATCTTCTGCTCCAACCCAAACGCCAGTCACTAAATCTGGAGTTAGTCCCATAAACCAACCGTCTGACTGATTTTGTGTTGTTCCTGTTTTACCAGCTATTGGCATTTTAAGACCTGCATAAGGTCTTTTTTCGGACTTTCGTCCTCTTATTCTTATTGCAGTTCCTCCTACAAGTCTTCTTCCATTTTTTCCTTTAGCGGTTGGGTGTTTCATTCCAGATGTTACTTTTTTCATCATCTGTAGAATTGTGTATGCTGTGTGTTCTGCCCAAACTTCTTTTGCTTTTTGTTTTGGTTCGTAAATAACGTTTCCGTTTTTGTCTTCTATTTTTAATATAAAAGTAGGAGATATATATACTCCTCTATTTACAAAAGCTGTCATACCACTAACCATTTCAAATACGGATAAGTCAAATACACCAAGAGCCATAGCAGGAACAGGTTCAAACATTGAGGTATCTATTCCTAACTCAGCTACACGATTAAATACTTTTTGTGGCATTCCGTCTTTACCTATAATATGAGCAGTTATATTGTTCATAGAAGATGCAAGGGCAAAGGAATAAGGGGTTAGTTCGTTCGTATATCTTGCTCCGGCATTTCCAGGACACCACATTTTATTTCGTTTAGCGTTGTAAGGAACTTCTACACAATATTGCATATCAGGAACTTGATCGCAAGGGTGAATAGCTCCTACTTCTATTGCCGTTGCGTAAACAAATGGCTTAAAAGTAGAACCAACTTGTCTCTTCCCATTTCTAACCATATCATATTTAAAATGTTTAAAGTTAGCTCCTCCTACCCAGGCTTTTACATATCCATTATGTGGGTTAATTGAAACCATTGAAGCTCTCAATAAACTCTTGTAGTATCTGATAGAATCTAAAGAAGACATCATAGTATCTTTCTCATACCCTTTTGCTTGCCAATCAAATACACGAACCTTATGAACTTCATTAAAGATTTTTATTATTTCTTTTGGTGTGTAAATTTTAGTATCGTGGTTACAATGACTACAATGAACATGATCCCCGTCTTTTGTTAAGCTTTTTGTTCGTTCACAATAGCTACAAACCTTTCCGATTAATTGTTTGTACCTGTTAGACCTGCGCATTGCTCTTGTCATTAATGTATCAATTTCACTTTTGGATAAATCGTTGGAAAAAGGAGGGTTCTTCCATTTCTTATTATTTTTAAAAAAGTCGCGTTGTAATTCAAACTTTAAATGTTCTTGAACTGCATATTCAGCATATTTCTGCATTCTAGAATCCAATGTAGTATAAACTTTAAGTCCATCAGAATAAATGTTGTATGGTGCTCCATCTGCATTTACAATTTCATAGCTTCCGTCTTTGTCTTTTTTGCCCAGTATACTTGTAACTTCTTTTCGAAGTGTCTCTCTGAAGTATGGAGCTAGGCCCGATTGGTGATCTACACGAGTATAGTTTAACCCAAGAGGGAGTTTTTTTACAGAGTCGTAAATAGCTTGAGTAATGAAATTACTTTTCTTCATTTGTGAGAAAACAACATTCCTTCTATGGTGAACAGTATCGTATCTTCTTAATGGATTAAACAAAGCAGGATTTTTTGCCATTCCAATTAGCATGGCAGCCTCGTGTAATTCTAGTTCTGCTGGTGTTTTTCCAAAGTAAACTTGTGATGCTGAGTTTATTCCTACGGCGTTATTTAAGAAATCAAACTTATTGAGGTACATTGTTATAATTTCCTCTTTGGTATAATTTTTCTCGAGGCGTGTAGCAATAATCCATTCTTTAAATTTTCGCTTAACTAATTCCCATTTTGAAAGTTTTTTTCTTGGAAACAATAACTTAGATAATTGCTGAGAAATTGTACTTCCTCCACCTTGACTTTTTTGACCAAGAACAACACCTTTAATTACTCTTCCCAAAGCTCTAACGTCTACACCTGAGTGGTTTTTAAATCGTTCGTCTTCTGTTCCTATCAATGCTTTTTCTAACCAAGGAGATAAGTCGTTGTATTTTGCGGTTGTTCTATTTTCTCTAAAGTATTTACCTAATTCAACATTGTCTTGAGTATAAATAGTTGATGCTAAATTTGATTGTGGGTTTTCTAATAAATCAAAACTTGGTAACGATCCATCGTCTGCCATATTAAGCATTAGATAAATTAAGGTAGCAGGAGCCAACATTGTTACCCAAAGTAAAATAATGAGAGACCATTTCGTTTTTTTTCCTAAACGCTTTTTCTCTTTTACTTCTTTTGGTGCTGTGTTTTGAATTTCTTCCATTCTTTTTCTTGAATCGAATTTTTTAATATGCTGTTTTAAATTGCTTTAGGAAACGTAAATCGTTTTCGAAAAAATGTCTTAAATCATTTACTTGATATTTTAGCATAGCAATACGTTCTATTCCCATTCCAAATGCAAACCCCGAATACACTTTACTATCAATACCACAGTTCTCTAGAACATTAGGGTCAATCATACCACATCCCATAATTTCCAAGAAACCAGTGTTTTTACAAACATTACAACCTTTCCCACTACATAGTTGGCAACTTACATCTACTTCTGCACTTGGTTCTGTAAAAGGGAAATAAGATGGTCTTAGTCTAATTTTTGTTTTTTCGCCAAACATTTCTTTTGCAAAGTATAAAAGTGTCTGTTTTAAATCTGCAAAAGAAACTCCTTTGTCTATATATAAGCCTTCTACTTGATGAAAAATACAATGGGCACGTGCAGAAATAGCTTCGTTTCTAAAAACTCTACCTGGAGAAATGGTACGAATAGGAGGCTCAGAACCTTCCATTACACGAACCTGAACCGAAGAAGTATGTGTTCTTAATGCTGTTTCTGGGTCTATAAAAAAAGTATCTTGCATATCCCTTGCAGGATGCTCTTTTGGGAAGTTGAGTGCTGTAAAGTTGTGCCAGTCGTCTTCTATTTCTGGTCCTTCCGAAACTGCAAAACCGATGCGGTTAAATATTTCGATAATCTCGTTTCGAACAACAGATAATGGGTGTCTTGCTCCTTGTTCGAATGGCTGTCCACTCATTGTTAAGTCTAAACCATGGTTCGTAGATTCGGCATCGGCTGCAGCTAATTTTAATGCGTTTACTTTTTCTAATGCAGCTTTTTTTAAGGTATTAATTTTTTGCCCGAACTCTTTTTTCTGTTCCACAGGAACATTTCTAAATTCGGCCAGTAAGGCTGTAATTCCCCCTTTTTTACCTAAAAGTCTAATTCTAAATGCTTCTACAGCATCTAAATCTGTTGTAGAAAACTCTTCTACTTCTTTTAATAATTCTTCTACTTTAGCTAGCATTATATTATTCTAAAATTTTAATTCCTAAAATTTTCACATCAGTAAGAGGTCTGTCCGCTTTGGTTGGAGTTAACCCTATTTTGTCAATTACATCCAAACCGTCAACGATTTCTCCGAAAACTGTGTAGTTGTTATCTAGAAATGGTGTTCCCCCCTCCGTTGTATATTCTTTTATTTGTTCTTCGTTGAATTTGTAAGGAGTATAGTTTGCTAATTCTTCTGCTGACAACCCGTTTTTTGCCTGCATATTTATACGTGCTTCCATTTGTTTTAAGTCTGCCATAGAACAAATAGCACCAGTAACAAAGTAAAATTGAGACCCACTTGAACGTTTTTCCGGGTTAACATTATCTCCTTGTCTAGCTGCGCACAATGCTCCTTTTTTATGAAAATACTCTTGAGAAATCTCTGCAGGAACTGTATACCCAGGCCCTCCATTCCCTAAACGGACTCCTTTAGCAGCGCCTTTAGAAGCTGGGTCTCCGCCTTGAATCATAAAGTTTTTAATAACTCTATGAAATAGAAGTCCATCGTAATAGTTTTTATCTATTAGTTTTGCGAAGTTTTCTTGGTGTAGTGGAGTCCCTTCGTAAAGCCTAACTGTTATTGCCCCCATTGTAGTATTCATTTCGATGAGTTTTGGAATAACAGACTCTATTTCGGTAGTTTTATTTGCTTCTTTACGCAACCCAC
>CALDTD010000323.1 GCA_937924345.1 uncultured Flavobacteriales bacterium
GACGAACTTTTTTCCAAAGTACTGGAGAAAGTTCAAAACCTACTATTCTATCTAATATTCTTCTGGCTTGCTGCGCATTTACCAAGTCAATATCAATATCTCTAGGAGATTCAATGGCTTTCTGTACAGCTGTTTTTGTAATCTCATTAAACGTTATACGTTTAATTTTATCGTCTTTTAAATTTAATGTCTCTTGTAAATGCCAAGAAATAGCTTCTCCCTCTCGATCCTCATCCGTTGCTAACCAAACAATTTTAGCTGCTTTAGATAACTTTTTCAATTCAGCTACAACTTTTTTCTTGTCTTCAGAAACTTCGTAATTGGGGTTAAAATCATTTTCTATATCTATAGCTTCTCCTTTCTTTGCTAAATCTCTTACGTGTCCAAAACTAGAGCGAACTACAAAATCTTTTCCTAAATACCCTTCTATAGTCTTAGCTTTTGCTGGTGACTCAACTATTACAAGATTCTGTGCCATAATTATATATTAAAATTGTCGTCTTTATTTGACTTTGCAAAGGAATAAAAATAAATTACATTGTTCAAGTCTAATTTGAAAAAGTAAGTTCTGTATAAAAAAAAACACACAATTTAAACCGGTACAATTATTGTTATGTTTCGCAAAACAAAAAATATAATTATGAAAAAAAAATTACTATCAATATCATTAATTGCAATGATAGGTTTAACAGCTATTTCTACACCGAGTTGTAAAAAGTATGAAGAAGGACCAGGTTTTACTTTAATGAGTAAAAAAGCAAGACTTGCTGGAAAATGGAAACCGTATAGATATGAATATACTGACGGAACTACAGAAACAGGAGAAGATGATTCTGAAATAGAATTTAAAAAAGATGGAACTTTAATCTTAACTTCTACGGATCCTTCTTTTTCATTTTCTTTAAGTGGAACTTGGGAATTTTCGGATAACAAAGAAGACTTAATTCTTAAAGTTAATTTCTTTGGAGATGAAGATATCACTGAGTCTAAAATTATTTTACTGAAAAATTCAGAGTTTGGAACTGAAGATGAAGATGGCAATAAAACATATTTCAAGTCTATTGACTAATTTAATATCTTTGAGTCAATAAAAAAGCCAATTAAGAATGTTCTTAATTGGCTTTTTTATTAAATGTCATTTTGTCAGCATACTAAGATTAAGTACCTTTGCTAATACGACCATATACATCAATAAATGAGTAAAGAAATAAACGAAATGCTTCAGGGAACAGCTACTATAGTTGCCCCATCCAACAAACCTAATACCAAAAAACTTTTTTTAGAAAGTTATGGTTGTGCTATGAATTTCTCGGATAGTGAAGTTGTGGCTTCTATTCTAAAAAAAGAAGGATATACAACTACGAGAGATTTTGAAGAAGCTGATGTAATTTTAGTCAATACTTGTTCTATTAGAGATAAAGCCGAACAGACTGTTCGACAACGCTTACACATTTTTAAAAAACAGAAAAAAAATAAGCCAGGGCTTATAATCGGTGTATTAGGCTGCATGGCCGAGCGATTAAAAGATACTTTATTAGAACAAGAAAAATTAGTTGATTTAGTTGTTGGCCCTGATGCATACAGAGATTTACCTAACTTATTAGAAAATGTTGAAGGTGGTCAAAGAGCAGTAAACGTACTTCTATCTAGAGAAGAAACCTATGCAGACATTAGCCCTGTTCGCCTTTCTCAAAATGGAGTTACCGCTTTTATATCTATCACTAGGGGATGTGATAATATGTGTTCTTTTTGTGTTGTACCCTTTACTAGAGGTAGGGAACGAAGCAGAAACCCTTTATATATAGTTGCTGAAGCAAGAGAACTTGTTGAAAATGGATATAAAGAAGTTACATTATTGGGTCAAAACGTAGATAGCTACCGTTGGAACAACTCTAAAAAAGGGGAAATTGAAAACCCAGAAATTCCTACCACTTCTTTTGCAGAACTATTGGAAATGGTTGCTAAAGTTTCTCCAGAATTAAGAGTTCGTTTTTCCACTTCTCACCCAAAAGACATGACTGACGAAGTTTTATATATGATGGCGAAATATAAAAACATTTGCGATTACATACATCTACCAATACAGTCTGGGAGTAATGCAATGCTAAAGAAAATGAATCGTAACCATACTGTAGAATGGTACCTAGAACGTATTGCTCGAATTCAAGAAATTATTCCTAATTGCGGAATCTCAACTGATATAATTGCCGGTTTTTGCGATGAAACAGAAGAAGACCATTTAGACACCATGCGCCTTTTTGAGCAAGTAAAATTTAACCTTGCTTATATGTATTATTACTCTGAACGACCAAAGACTTTGGCAGAAAGAAAATTTGAAGACAATATACCTTTAGACATTAAAAAGAAACGCCTAAGCGAAATTGTTGCAATTCATAGACAAAACGCTTTAGAACAAAATCAAAAAACAATTGGTAAAACTTACGAAGTACTTGTAGAGGGAGAACCAAAGAAAAATAAAGATCAATACAGCGGTAGAACCTCTGAAAACTTTTATGCTGTATTTCCAAAAGAAGGTTTAACAAAAGGGACCTACATAAATGTTAAAATTGTAGATTGTTCATCAGCGACATTAATTGCAGAGGTAATCCAATAAAACGTAAACCATGAATGTATCTATACAACAAGTAAAACAGCGTTTTGGAATAATTGGAAACACAGCGGGATTAAACAGAGCCTTAGATGTAGCATTACAAGTTGCACCAACTGATATTTCTGTTTTAATAACCGGAGAAAGCGGAGTAGGAAAAGAAATAATTCCTCAAATTATTCATCAATATAGTGCTAGAAAGCACAACGAGTATATAGCTGTAAACTGCGGAGCAATACCTGAAGGAACAATAGACTCTGAACTTTTCGGACACGAAAAAGGTGCTTTTACTGGTGCTCAAGGTAGTAGAAAAGGATATTTTGAAGTTGCAAATGGAGGTACTATTTTTTTGGATGAAACTGGAGAGCTACCCTTACAAACACAAGTAAGATTATTAAGGGTTTTAGAAACCGGAGAGTTTATTAAAGTAGGATCTTCTAAAGTAATTAAAACCGATGTAAGAATAATTGCTGCAACTAATGAAAACTTAGGTTTAGCAATAAAAAACAATAAATTTAGAGAAGATTTATTTTATCGTTTAAGTACAGTTCCTATTACTTTACCTCCACTAAGAGAGAGAAAAGAAGATATTCATTTATTGTTTAGGAAGTTTGCTTCTACATTTGCTGATAAGTATAGAATGCCCACTATTCGGCTAACTGAGGATGCTATTCCTATTTTAAATGGATATAGATGGCCAGGGAATATTAGACAATTAAGAAATTTAAGTGAGCAAATATCGGTAATAGAAAAAGAGCGATTGATAACTCCACAACTATTATTAAAATACTTACCAAAAGACAGTGATCAAAATCTACCAAGTTTAATCAATTCTAATTTTAGTGGAAGAGAAAATATTGAAAGTTTAGACAAAGACTTAATTCTAAAAATAATTGTTGATCTTAAAAAAGAATTAGCAGATACTAAAAAAGCTGTAGCTCAGTTAATAAAAGAAAACGGTAATTACGAGAACCATTCTGACGAGAGTTTATTACCAGGTTATATTGGGGATGGAAATTCAAGCACTCCCTCTATAACCTACCCTATATCTATAGATAGAAATGGATATTACAATGATGATTTTCAAGAACCAATAGAAGAACACGAAGAAGTAGAGGAATCCCTTTCGTTAGAAACTAGAGAAAAAGAACTAATTATAAAAGCATTGGCAAAACATAAAGGAAAACGAAAACATGCTGCTAAAGAATTGGGGATTTCTGAGCGAACACTCTATCGTAAAATAAAAGAATACGAGATTACAAAATGAGAAAATTAGTCTACATCTTTTTTTTGCTAATAGCAATATTAACGCAATGTGCGCTTCCACAATTCTCGTTTAAAGCAGGAGGAAAAGGAGGAAGTGAAATACCTGGCAAGACCATACAAATTGGGTATTTTGAAAATCGTTCTGCTTTAGCTAGTGCTAATACTAGTAATGCATTTACCGAAAGTTTAAAAGACCTTATGCAATCTCAAACCAAACTTTCGTTAGTTACTGAAAAAGGAGATTGGGAAATTTCAGGAGACATTGTCGACTATAAGGTTAATCCTATTGGGATTCAAGCTAACTCCGAAGTTGCACTACAAAACAGATTTACAATGGCTGTGAATGCAACTTGCATTTATAAAGAAAATGAGACAGATAGTGTAATTTTTGAAAATGAGCGCTTTGTTTTTTTCTCGGACTTTGATAGTTCACTAGACTTCACTGCACAAGAAGAAACTTTACAAGAGGAGGTTATAGAACAGTTAACACAAGCAATTTTTGATAAAGCATTTGGAGGAGATTGGTAAAATGAATTTTGACACTACAAATATCACCCATTACCTTAAAGATGATTTAGCACTAAAAAAAGCTAATTCAAGTGACTTGGAAACGCTAGTTGCTAAATACCCTTTCTGTGGCTTTTTGCAACTTTTATATTGTAAATATTTACAGTTAAATAATGATATAAAATTAGAACAACAAATAGAACGATGCGCTTTAATTGTAAATGACCGTAAGAAAATGTATACGGTATTATTTCAAGAAAAATTACATGAACAAATAAAAGAGCAAGAACAAAACTTTGAACAATCGAAGAAAGTTATCTCTAATATTACAGAAGAAATAAATAGTGAAAATTCTAAACCTAAAGATAATGTTGAATTAATTGACATTAAGAAAGAAGAAAACAAAAGCTCTTCAACGACAAAAAAGACCGAAGATGATTATAGCACTAAGGTAACAGAAAAAGACAAATCGATTGAAACTGATAAAAAAGTAGTTGATCAAAAAGAGTCCGTAAAGAAAAATAAACTTCAAGAATTAGAAGAAAATATACTACAAGAAGCGATTCGTTCGAGTATTCAAATAGACATTAACGATTACATTAAAAAAGATAAAATTGACTCTTTAGACAAAAAAGAAGTTATAAGCCTTGAACCTGATATTTCTTTACACAAAAAAGAAATACCTAACGAACCACGTGCTTTTATAAGTTGGTTTGACAACTCAGACACAAATAAGTCTAACAAGAAAAACTCAAATACTAACACTAAAAGAGCTACACCAGAGAAACCAGAAGAAATCTCACCAAACGAAATGGCAAAACTTAGCTTAGTGTCTAATACAAAGTTTGTTACTGAAACCTTAGCTACTATATATGCAAAGCAAGGGCAAATAAATAAGGCTATTGAAATTTATGAGCAGTTGAGTTTGAAAAATCCAGAAAAAAAGACTTTCTTTGCAAGCCGAGTAAGATTCTTAAAAGAGAAACAAAAATATAATACTAAATAACATGAACGTTTTAATCGCAATTATTTTAATATTAGCCAGTATTGTACTTATAGCAGTAGTAATGGTACAAAATTCAAAAGGAGGAGGTCTAGACCAAAGTTTTGGAGTTACAAACCAGTTAGGCGGAGCTGCTCAATCTACTGAAACTATAGAAAAAGTAACTTGGTATTTGGCAGGAGGTATTGCTGCATTATGTTTAATTTCTGTAATGTTCTTAAGTAATAGAGGCGTTAACAATGTTAATACTAAAACAGGAATAGAAAGTGGTGCAGCTAATACAGAAATGCCAGTTAATGTACCTGCTCCTGCTGTAAAACCTTAAAGAAAACAATAATATTATTTCAAAAGCCAATCCTTACGATTGGCTTTTTTTGACTCTATTAATTTTAAGCAAAAAAAAACACTTGAAAGTCTAATATTTTAATAATATATTTGTTTATAAATCGTATTCTTAATAAGTGAAAATCATTCTTTTATATCTTCTGCTTATTGTTACTTTACAATCAACGTTAGGTCAAGGTTTTTATAATAGAAATGCTTGGAAGAATAAAAGAGTAGAGTTAACAGGTGGTCTTGGAGCTTCAAATTTTTTAGGAGAGTTAGGAGGTCGAGATAGAATAGGATCAAAATTTCTCTGGGATTTAGAATTTGTGAAAACACGATATGTTGCACAATTTACATATCAATATTATATTGCTGAAAAAATAGCAATTCGTCCTAGTTTCCACTTCGCAAGGGTATCAGGAGACGACAAACTTACCCAAGAACGATTTAGAAATCATAGAAATCTAAATTTCACTTCTAACCTCTACGAATTAAGTTTTACTGGGGAATATCAATTTGTTAAAGAAAAGATTGGGAACATTTACGGTATTAAAACTTCTACTGGAAAAAAATTGGGGTTAAAAAGTATGGCAGTTGGAACTTTTGTTTCTGCGGGAGTAGGCTTAGTCTTTTTCAACCCTAAAAGTATTGGCCCAAATGGAGCTAAAGTAGCACTTAGAAACTTAGGTACTGAAGGCCAAGGACTATCCGGAGGAGGAAAAATGTATAAAAGATATACTATAGCAGTTCCATTAGGAGTTGGTTTCAGAAAATCGCTTAATCGGACTTCAGGTATCAAAGTTGAATTTAACTATCGTTTCACTTTCTCAGACTACATCGATGATGTAAGTACAAATTATTACGACAATTCTTTGTTACAAAATGCAAGAGGAGATGTGGCTGCCTTTGTAGCTGACCCTTCACCAAAAGACGATGATTTGAATAACACAGGTGCTGGACTTCAAAGAGGAGACCCTACTGATAGAGACAATTATTTATTCCTAACTTTCTCTTATTACAAAAAGATATCTAAAAAAGCAAGCCGTTCTAAATACGGAAGAAAAAGATAATCTATTTAATTGACACTTATTTTTGCTGAAACAGGAATCTCATCAGCTATAATATTAACCAAATAAATACCCCTTGACATAGTATTAAAATAATCAACAATACTGTTGCTATTTTGATACTTTTTTGAAGTTAAAAGCTGACCTGATATACTATAAATATTTAAGTCTAAATTTCTATACTCTTTATCTAATTCAATATTTAGTAAACCATTAGTGGAGTTGTAATTAAAATTTAAAATCAACTCCTCTTCTCGTTGAATACTCAAAGGGCCTCCAACTTGAACTTGAAGCATTACAGGTAAATGGTCACTCATGTAAAACAACGAATTAGCAACATCTTGAGGCACATCACTATTAAAGCCATCGTTTACGGCATCATTAAACTTATTTCCATCTTGTCCTACGGCTCTGTATGAGTTCGTTAAATACTTAGCCCCTGAAGTACCATTCATTATGTCGTTAGAAACTAGAATCATATCAAAACGATCGTCTAAACCACCACCAGAACCACCTCCATATAGCTGATCTCCCACTGCTCTAGTACTTTGTGTATGTAATCCTCTATAATTAAATGAATTATGCCATGTTCCAGCTTGGTTAATAGGATCAAATAGAGGAGTTCCCGTATTTAATAAGTTACTATAACAAGTTTCTGTATTACTGTATATATTCATATCTCCACCAACAATAATATTTTTGGTACGACCATTATTAGAAAGGTAGTTCTTAAGCGATTGTGTAGCTGCTGCTCTTCGCTCTCCATTGGTCAACGTATTTCCTCCTCCTGTAGACACGTCGTCTGCATCTCCTGCTTTTAAATGGCAACCATAAACGTAGAGAAAAGTAGTATCATCAGTTGGTTCTAAATTTGGATTCTTGTAATACATTACATATTCACTTATAGCTCTCGTATTAGCATTAATATTACTCTGCTCTTTAAGGCCTAATTTGTTGGCGTTATAAAACAAATGATTATCTGTATCTGTTCCATTTGCGTCTTGGAAAACTGCTTGACTATAGTAAGTAACTCCATCTACATTTAGGGCTTTAGTCATAACTAAATTTGCCCCAAAGCTGGATAACAGTTCATTTACAACAAGTATATCTGGCTGAGTATGTTGTATTATATTTTTAAGTGTATCTGCTCTATCTGGTGCCGATTGAGGAAACTTAAGGATATTATAAAACATAACCTTTAAGTTTTCTTGTGCAGAAAATGAACTTAAAAAAACTAAAAATACTGAAGTAATAACTATTCTAAACATAACTACAAATATACTTAGAATATCTTAAAGCTAGACTTTTCAGTTACTAACGAACCTTTATAGCTTTCAATCTTTTTACATAATTGGGATCTGTTGCAAAACCTACTTTCTTTAAAAAAGCATAATAATCGCCTCCTTTATAATGACGATCTTGCCAACGTTTATAATACTTAACACACTCTTTCCAGTTATCGTAAGCTATGTATTTTTTCTTGTAATAAAAACCAAAGATATTATTTTTATTAAGCGAACAATGCTCGCATTTAAACCACCCCGTTTCTTGAATCGCTTGTCTTAAAACAATATCAGCGTGCTGAACACCTTCTTTGATTAAAAGTGCTCTTACATTTTCTATTGTAAGTAAATCATCTTCCTCAACAGGATTATTTTCAAAAGCAAAACTGCACAACACAGTAAAAACAGCAACTATTCCCGCAATACGTCGAGCAAATCTTTTAACTTTCTTTTTTGCTAATCTAAATGCAATAGCATTGCTAGAGATTGTTTCTTTTTTAGCTTTTTTAATCTTCATGATTCAAATTTTGCGGGTGCAAAAGTAACTCCTTTTTTTAATTCACAAAATTAATTTAACAAAGTAGTTGTTAATAAAACTTATTTAGTAGGTATGAAAATCAAACACTAGATGTTCTTTTCTTAAAACATTCAATTGGTTGTTTTTTTGCTTTAAAAGCAATAATCCTTTTTCATCTTGCTTTAAAAAAAGATAATTTATAATTGATTTAAACTCTTGAATAATTTTTGAACTAGCATTTTTTGAATGAAGCCAAATGATATGCTCATTAAGAATTAATTCTACTTTCTTTTTTTCGCCTGTTGGCAAAACCTGAATATTGTAATAATTCGGTCGTTCTAATAAGTTTAAGTAAATTGAATTGACATCATCAACCAAACATTCATCTACAAAATATTGATGTAATTTTCCTATTGAAAAAATATTAAACACACTTATAGTTGGAGCAATTTCAAATTTAACATGTGGGCAATTTTCTTTTATCTGTTTTATATTTTCTATAAGCTTCTTCCACTTCAATCCTTTCCTTATTACCTCTACTCTATCTTCAAGATCATCAATACTTACAGATATATGTACATTTTTAAACTTCTTCCAATAATCGATTACAGCTAAGCCTTTAAACACCAAAGTAGATAAATTCGTATTGTAGCGAATCTTGGTATTTAAATAGTTTTTCTCAAGTATTAACGCTAACAATTCATAATGTTCCTCCATCAATAGTGGTTCTCCGCCTGCAAAATAAACCTCCTCCAACTCGTCACTATAACTAATTACTTCTTGTATTAACTTTGAATTATTCTCGGTAGCTTTTATAATTGCTTTCTCTCCAAAATTTGTTTTTAAAACTTTAGCATCTTCAAACCAACTTGAGCTTGCTCCATGCCAACAAGTTCTACATTTAAGATTACAAACATTACTAAAGCGAATATCTAAGTAGACAGGCTTAGTCTTTTTATTTTCTATAGCACTAGGAATGTAGTGTTTAAATTTTTCTAATGTTTCTGTTCGAATGCTAGACTTACCACTAACCTCTTTATTGTAACAAATTGCACAGCGTTTATCTTTTTTACCAGCTAATAAACTATTCCTAAAAGTTTGAATTTTTTCCCCTTCCCATATTTCTGATATTGATTGACCTTTTAAACTCCCATAAGTAATTGAAGCATTACAACATGCATTTGCTTTACCATCTGTTCCAATATAAAGATGCAACCACGGCATTAAACAGAAGTTATCTTTTAGTTCTTTAGGAAGATTCATAATTTATTATTTTAAAGTATCAAACTTTAGTTTACAAGATTAGCTTTTCTTATAATTATCTCAATAATTCTTTAAAACTAACTTTTTATTAGAAACTAAAAATCCCGTTTCATAATTTAATGAAACGGGATTTGAAAAAAGTATTTAAATATAAACCAACTTATTTTCCTTTATCAAAAGATTGAGGACTTGAGTTTTTAATATTAAGATTATTATCCATTTTTGTAATTCTAAACTCTGTACGTCTATTCGCTTGGTGTTCCTCGTCGCTACACTTGGACTTAACCTTTCCTTCACAAGCACAATGATTAATCAATACGGACTCACCATATCCTTTTCCGAAAATACGTTCTGGGGTCGTTATTTTGGAAGCAATGTACTTTGCAGAAGCTTTTGCTCTTCTATCCGATAACTTTTCGTTATATTTTTCACTACCTCTACAATCGGTATGTGAACCTAACTCTACATACATTCCTGGGTTTTCATTCATAACAGCAACAATCTTATCCAACTCAATAGCAGCA
>CALDTD010000324.1 GCA_937924345.1 uncultured Flavobacteriales bacterium
GCAGATATAAAAGATGAAAAAGGTATTGTTATACGAACTGAAAAAGTATTAGAAGTTGATCCTAGTAAATTTATTTATACACTAATTAACGCTACTAAAGAACAGCAAAAGTTTATAGAAACACTACAAGAAAACAATCAAGAACTGGATAAAAAAGTAACTGAACAGCAAAAACAAATTGATGAATTAAGAATATTGATTGAATCGCTAAACAAGTAATTAATTTGGCTTAATTTTAAAATAAACAATTGGTCTTTCAGCCCCAATTAATTCGGGGTAAGGTATTACTAAACGTCCAAAAAGGTTTGTCTTCATTCTTTTCGCTAATAAATTTTCTCCTGATAAAGGATTATAAAACTGAATTGTAAATCTTTTTAAAAAGCCCATATTCCTTAACTGAACTTGATGCTCTTTACTGTTAGATTCAATATTTTTTAACTCTTGTAAATAACTTACTACAGAATCGTTTTTACAAAAACAGTCTTTACATGCTTTTTTAGTCGTAAAATAATTGAACGTTTTGTTATTAACCGCTCCTATCGTAATCTTGTTTTTATTACTTAGAGCAAATAGCTCCACCTGTTTTGAGTCTGTGGTCTGATATTTTACCTCCCAAAAGCTTTTACTTAAGTCTGTTTGTTTCATAAACTGATTTACAAACTTAAAATATCTCCACAGGTGCTCACGGTCTTTATAATTTAACCAAGGCATTGCAACACCAGAAAGCCCCGTAAATGGACTTAACAAAATTGATTGCAACCAAATGGTATTGTTATCGCAATTTCCAAATCCAGAGCCAATTTCTGAGAGCATAAAAGGCTTCTCTAATTTTACAGAGCGTCTAGAATCTTCTTTTCTTAAAATAGAGTTTGAAATTTGTAACTTTTCAGCCCTGTACTTTTTTAGCTTTTGAGTAAGCCGAGCATATTTATTTTGTTTTTTATCAAACGAATATGCATTATAAGTCGGAAGGTCTATATATGGAGAGTAGTAAGAAAGATCTCCACCTTTTATGTCTGGATCGCCGGTATAACTTACAGCAACTGGATGCCGATTGTGCTTTAATTCTAACTTGATAAATTTTGCCATTTCATTTTGCCAAGCCAAAACAATTCTAGGTACAGAATCTAAATCGGCATAGGGCATTATGACCGTTCCCAAACTTGGACAACCATTCCCTGTATTCTTTAAATTTCCTTGTTGACCAGCATTATTGATTTCACTTAACAATTCTAGAACTCCTATACTTGTTGAATATCCCCATCTTGCAATAAGGTAACGTAGTTTATGTTTATAATGCTTTTTTGCTTCTTCATTGGTGAAAAACTCAATCGGATTTTTTAGGTTTAATTCTCGTTTATAGCAAAAACCTTGATCTTTAGTATCTACACAAGTTTTATCTGTGTAAACCGAATCTTCGTAAGCTGGCCAATCCCAGTTTGTAATGGTGTAAACGCTTGGATTTTCTAACACACCATGAAGCAATAAATTAAAATGTATTTTAAGCCCCTCCTTTTCTGCGGTTTCAACCAACTGATCTAGCTCCCAAGCATTCCCCATTCTCTTGGAGTAATCTCCTAAAGCTTCGAACTCTATATCGTATGTCCAGGGAGTAAGCAGCATTCTAAAATAGTTGCCGCCATTTTGTTTTAGTTGCGTAATGAGTTTCTGATAATTGATGTAATCTTTATGCGGTAGCGTTTCTTTAGAATTATACCAAATACTTCCTGGCCATGGTATATTTTGTCCAACAGGAAAAAAAGAAGAGTCACCCAGTTTAAAGTACTGCTTATTCTCTGCAATTTTTAAAAACCCTTTATTATTTACATTACTATTTACACAATTAAACTTTAAAGTAGATGACCTAAGTGTATCGTTATCAATTATCAAAATTGCTTTATAAAACCATTCTCCTGTTTTTTCAGGCGTAAATCTTGCCCTAATATTATAATCAGAACCGACTTTATTTAATCGTTCATTATAGGGAGTATAACTTTCGTAGTAAAACCCAAATCGTTGTTGAAAATTGATTTTTTCTTCTCCATTTTTTTGCCAAAACAACAGTTGAACATCTAACTGCTCGGGATTAAAAGGATTTATTAACTCATTTGATGCTAAATTACTATTTTTCTTATTTACAAAAGCAAATACTTTATTACTTATCTCTATCGGCAAACCAACTCCTAACTCAACCTTTTCAAATTGTTCAACTTGCGTATTTCTAGAAAAAGGAAAAATCATTTTTACAGAAACAGTTTCTTGCGCCAATACACACCAAGAAAATATAAAAAGTAGAAAAACAGGAACAATAATTTTCATTTGTGAACTAATTATTCTTATTAGACCATGCTAAATAACCTCCTTTTAAATTATAAACTTTAGAAAAGCCGGTTTCACTCAAAATCTTTGCAGCTTTAGCACTTCTTCCTCCAGATCTACAGAAAACATAAATAGGTAAAGCTTTATCTAACTTTGCAATCTCTGACTTAAAATCTGGACTAAAATAATCTAGATTTTTAGCTCCTTCTATTGTCCCTTCACTAAACTCATTTGGAGTTCTAACATCTATTAAATGGTATGTAGACTCTTTTTTAAAAGAGTTAAAAGCGGCTACATCTAAATCTTCAGTGTTACTAGTTTGAGCGTTTGCACATTGTATTGCCATAACTGACCAAAAAAGTAAAATTATTATCAGTAATCTATTTTTCATAACTTTAGAATATTTTTAAAATTCATTAACGAGAAAAGCCCACTATAAAATAGCAGGCTAATATTTTTTTTAAAAAAGGATTGAAAAGACTATGCTTCAGCAACCTCTTTTTCCATCACTACTTTTCCTTTGTAGTATAATTTTCCTTCAGACCAATGTGCTCTGTGGTATAAATGCGCTTCTCCAGTTGTAGGACAAGTTGCTATTTGCTGAGCAGAAGCTTTATAGTGAGTTCTTCTTTTGTCTCTTCTTGTTTTCGAAATTTTTCGTTTAGGATGTGCCATGTTATATGGTTTTTAATTTATTTATTTTTTAATTTCTTTAATGCATTCCAACGCGGATCTGTTACTTCCTCATCTTCAACATCAATCTCTTCTATATTTGATTCTTCTACTAATAAGTATTCGTCTAGAACAGCAACAAGACTTTCATCACATTGCCCCTCCTTATGTGTTGTTTTGTTTGGTTTACTAAGATTAATAAACTCAACAATAAAAGGAGCAACACTAACTTCAAACTCTGTTGAACTTACAAATGTAATCTCATCATCGAGCTTTAAATCTTCTTCATCTGAAAACTTAAATATTTGGCGATATTTTTTATCAATCGAAACATTTAACTCTCCTAAACAAATTGCACATTCTGAAACAATTTCACCTTTAATATCGAAATGAGCGACCATCATAGTCTCTGACTTTTCAATTAATAGCTCGACGATTAAATCGCCTTTCTTTATTTCTGAATACTCAAAAGCACCAAAGAACTTATCCGATATCTTGTAATCGAAATTATAGTTTCCTATTTTCATCCCACTAAATGGGATTATATATTCTGCTAATTCTTTCATCGTTAAACAAAATTCGGATTGCAAAAGTACAAAATAATGTTAATAACTTCTGTACTTTCTAATTTCTTTTTTTATTCTTCTAAAAAACCTACAATAACTGAGGTACATCCCTGAAACTCTAAAGCATGTTTAGATCCTTCGCCAGGTGTTATCACTCTAAGAATTAATTGTTGAGTTGAAGGAACTTTAAAATTGAACATATTAGTTCCTTTATCTTTGCTTCTATACATAATATTTCGATCTCTATCCATAATCTCAAAGGTGACATCCCCTAATTGCTCTTCCGCACATACAAATAATCGATATTTTTGCTTACTATAAAAGCTTAGCATAAGCTCTGCCTCTTCTCCCCTTGTTAACACTGCTGTATTTAATTGTCCATTAAACTTATACTCACCTAACTCTGGGATACATTTTCTTTTTGTAAATCCTTTGCACTGCGCATAACTAAAAAAAGTAATTAGACTTAGAAATACTGAAATTATTATTTTCTTTATCATAACTTAGCCTACTATTTCTGTTCTTATTTCTTCTACTTTTTCTATCAATTCTTCAAGTGTGGCATCAGCTAACTCCAACTTAATAACATTACCTATTACAGCAACTTCATCGTCACTTGATTTTTCATTCATCGTTTTAGTTTCCTTTATTTGATCAAAAATTTCTTTTAAATCATCCAAATAACCAACAACATCATCTATACCCGACTTACTTTTATAACTCGACACTAAACCAATTAAATTATCTAAGGAATATTTTTGCTCTGCTAATCTTTCCTTCATCTCTATATTCTCGGGATTGGTTTTTACAAATTGAACTGCCAAATACAACGATTCTATCCATCCACCTGTAACTACTAAAGTAGAAATGTTTTCCCTACCTTGCTCTTTCAAATAAGCATCTAACTCCCAAAAAGTTTCATTTACAATAACCTGCATAGAATCTCTATTCTCAACATTGTCCTGAATACGTTCATTAACATCTTCGTTAAAAACCTGTTCTACTCCTAATTTACGCCCTAATTTTGTAACACAACTTAAGTAAAAAGTAGTTTCTGTTGTTTTATTAAAAACTGTAGCATAGGTTAAATCAGCTCCATAAACTCCCATATTCAACCCTTCCTTAGAAAGAGATTGATAATTCTCAACATTTAACGGATCATTCGGATAATCAAAAACATACTTAGCACCTGCACGCTTAAGAATACTTACCGTTTCTGTAGGAGAAGGTATATTATATACTATATTCTCTATCTGTTCTGAACGTGTTAAGGCTGACTCCTTATTAACCAAAGGAATTCCTTCTTCTTGTTTAGCTTCTTCATTTTCGCAAGAAAACAAAAAAGGAATGAGGATTACCCCCAAATATTTAATCTGTTTCATAGAGCAAATATATAAAGAAATAAAATGTTAGCTTTGCCTTATAATGCTGAATAAAAATGAGTAGTAAAATTATAGACTTACAACATCTTGATATTGCACAACGCGAGCTAACTATTTTAAAAAACATTAACCTCTCAGTAGAAAACGGAGAGTTTGTTTATTTAATTGGTAAAACAGGGAGCGGAAAAAGCTCTTTGCTAAAAGTACTGTATGGCGAGCACAAGGTAAAGTCTGGAACAGCTATAGTTGCAGAACATTCATTAGTTAAAATTAAGAAAAAAAACATTTTAGCACTTAGAAGAAAATTAGGGATAATTTTTCAAGACTTTCAGTTACTAACAGATAGAAGTATCGCTGACAACCTAATTTTTGTAATGAAGGCCACTGGATGGAAAGGTAAAGCAAAAATGGAAGCCAAAGTCACTGAATTACTTGATAAAGTAGGCATGGCTAACAAAGGATACAAATTCCCCCATCAAGTATCTGGTGGTGAACAACAACGTATCGCTATAGCTAGAGCTATTCTTGCAGATCCTAAAATCATTATCCTAGATGAAGCTACTTCTAACCTAGACACAGAAAGTGAAGCACTTATTCAAAAAT